>NZ_JBNHEP010000227.1:45540-128915 GCF_050015995.1 Dapis brunnea BLCC-M229
CGATTATGAAGATTCGGTAAAATTCTGGAAAATTAATTCAAAAGTAATCCGGTTTATCCGTATATATGCTAGAAAGGATATAAGGCAATATTACAATCACACTAATAGCCGATTATGAAGATTCGGTAAAATTCTGGAAAATTAATTCAAAAATAATCCGGATTCTCCGTATATATGCTAGAAAGGATATATTGTTCTAAAAAATACTGACGAGAAGAACTCACATATTTTCAGCTATATTTCACTAATTTAACTCAACTTAATAGATAAATATCACCCGATCAAACCGGGAAATTACAGATAAGAAATTTAAAAACTTTATTTTTAAGGACTAATCAGGGTATGACTACTTCAAAATTTTTCAAGAAACTTTCAATGGTCGTTGCTGGAACAGCTTTTATTTCGCTCAGTGGAACAACTATAGCTCAAGCAATTTCCATAACTCCCAACAGTAATGGGAATGAATTGGTAGGTAAAATTTTTGACAGTGATAGTGGGATTACAATTCTACAAGATTCTATCAAGTATACAGGTGCAAATGTTGCTTCAGGAATTTTCACAGATGGATTATCATCTGGAATTGGTATAGATCAAGGTATTATTTTGACTACAGGAACAGCAAAGGATGCAGAAGGTCCTAATCATTTTGATGGCTCATACAAGACTAGACATGGTTTGCTTGGAGATCCAGATTTAGATACCTTGATTACAGGATCGACAACAAGGGATGCAACTATTCTGGAATTTGAGTTTGAGACTCAAGGGGGTGATGTTTTATTCAACTATGTATTTGCCTCTGAGGAATATAACGAATTTGTAAATACTGAGTTCAATGATGTCTTCGGTTTCTTCCTAAATGGAGAGAATATTGCCCTAATTCCTGGTACAAATACTCCAGTTGCCATCAATACAGTTAATGGGGGTAGAGATGGCAAGGGTGAAGGAGATGATGCTAGTCACCCAGAATTTTTTAACAACAATGACAAGGATAATGTTAATGTTACAGAATTGTTTGATCTAGAATATGATGGTTTTACTAATGTTTTTACTGCACAAGCACTAGGATTAAATGCTGGTTCTTATACCATGAAACTAGCAATCGCTGATACAAAAGATGATCAGCGGGATTCTGCTGTTTTTATTCAGGCCAAAAGTTTCTCAGATGGGGAAATTTCAGATGAAGACACTTCAGATGGAGACACTTCAGATGGGGAAATTTCAGATGGAGACACTTCAGATGGAGACACTTCAGATTGGGAAACTTTAGATGAAGACACTTCAGATTGGGAAACTTTAGATGAAGACACTCAAGATGTTCCTGAACCTTCTGTAGTTATGGGATTATTAGCAATCGGTTTTGCCGGTTTGTTGCCCAAGAAAAAAATCAACCAAGTCTAATAACTAGAGTTGTCGCTAAATAGAGGGAAAAAGTCACTCAAACCTAGACAGAGCAATAATTCTAGGTACTTTTATTTGCTAATAGTTATAATCCTTACAGGACAAGGCTTTCGGGAATTTTTAAGCTTATAAAGCGACAAGTCTACTATATAGATATTTCCGAAAAAGAATTTAGAGAGATTCCATGGAATTTCACCAGAGTGGTTTGAGAAAATACAGAACTTACGCACGAGAACCCAGAAACCAGGTTTTGTCGTCGATGTTTATTGTTAAAACCAACTATTTCTCCTAGCAACCGGGTTTCTTTGCGTAATATTATGTCCGGTTTAACAGTTATAAATAATTAGGGAAGAGTCAGGAGATAGGAGTCAGGAGACAGGAGTCAGGAGGAAGAAGTGTTTTTCTCACTAATTATCCGGACATGGTATAAGTCCTAAAAGATTTATTTATTTACTGGAGATGTCTAATGTCTTTGACTCAAAATACTTAGATAGCGAGCTTTCTCTGTTGTTAAGAGCGATCGCTTGTAGTCAGTAAATTTAAGATATATAAAGTGTAGCTATTTCTACTTTTTGACGATTATTTATTTCCACAAAAATATTTAATTTTGCTGACTCACTAAGAATAATGTTATAAAATTTAAAACGAGCATTTTTACTAACTTTAACTGCAGGATATTTCTCGCCATAAACTGGAGAGCTTAAGCCTAGTTCTGCTGAAATTATTTTACCAGAATAAATTGTATATATTGCCGAAATAGAAATTTGATTATTTGTCGGAATGACTACACCAGCAAGATTAAATTCTTCACCGGGTAATATCTTATTTGGAACATTATCAATTTCACAGACAGAAAATAAGTGACTATATAAAGATGCAGGTGTTAGTTTAAGCAGAAAATTTTGATAAGTCTGAATATTCTTTTGCCCGTAACTGTGAGGAGTTAATAAAATTTTATCGATATTTTCTGGGTATTTAGCACCTAAAAAATCAAATAATAATTTGAAATTATTTGATTCTGAAACTACATCTTCGTAGGAAATTATAAAGGTATTTTCTGGGTGAGTTGTTTTATAGGTATGAAAAGCTGTTTCAAGATTCATTAGTTCAGTTATAGATTCTGCTCGGTCGGTATTTGCCCACCAACCACTTTTTAAGACATCATCTAGATTTCTGACATTGAAAATAAAAGCAGGAGTGGGAAAAATTTTAGCGAGAAAGTCTAAGTAATCAGCAATATCTTTTTGTTGTTGATAGACTTCAAAATATCGAATTTCTTTAAATCCATAACAGAGGATATTTTGATCGTGTTTTTTGTCAGCTAATAAAATATTCCTAACCATTTCCTGACAGTAATCTAAAAATAATTCTAGATTTATTTCTCCTGCTCCATACCAAGGATGATTAGCTTGAGAAGTCTTTTTCTGATTATGAGTATCTATCAATTTTTTGTAAGCTTCATATAATCCATAAATAAAGTTATTATTTTCGCCTCTGACTAAAACTCCGTCAATATTATTCAAAATACCTTGTAGTAAAGTTGAGCCACTTCTACCATAGGTGACAATTAAAACTGATTGAAAATTTAAAGACATATTTTTTATAGCGCTACGCGCTAGGGAACAGGGAACAGGGAACAGGGAACAGAGAACAGAAAACAGCAGACTTTTAAAGGTTTTTCCGACGGAATGCTGCGCAAACAGGACTTAGAAATGTCCTAAACTTAATGCGTAGTGCTATAAAATTCAAAAGTAAAAAGTAATATCAAGTGCGATGAAATAATAGTAAGCATTCAGCTCTCAGCTTCATTACTTTTAAAAGAGGAAAAAGTAATAAGCGAGATTTAAAAGAATTAAAAGTATGGGTAAAAGTCCATAAGTTAACCTTAAAAGTCTATGGAGCTATATCGTTCATTAAAAAGCTGTTTGCATAGCATGAGTAGGAAAAGCTGACTGCTAATAGCTGAATGCTTACAAATAATCGGTAAACTTTTTTCATCTACAATCTGATAACTGATAACTGTTAACTGTTAACTGTTTTATACTCTTGCCAAATAGCATCAACAGAATAAAAATCTTGTAATAGTTGATAATCTTCTGCATAAAATTCTATTAATTTTGTCAAAGACTTCTCTGTTAAATCTTTGAGAGTTATTTTGGGACCGCCAGTTTGAAGTCGAGGAAATTCTATTTCAACTTTTGCTTTTTGAGAAATTATTTGTCTGAGACTTTCTAGATTTTCAATTGGGCAAATCAAATCATAAATACCAAGGTCTTTACCTATATATTTGTTCTGCGGTGAAGCATGATGAATCATAGCATCAGAAATTTGAAAGTAATTTTCTAAATTTTCCACAAAATAGTTAATATCAGGTTCAAGTTTTAAACCAGCATTTTCTAATTTTCCTCGCACCGATTTTAACCAAAGACTTTTATGATGCAATACCCGATTTTTATAACAAGATAATAGTCGTTTTATTGGGTCACGAATCACAGTAAATTTGAAATACTTATCTAAATTTTTGAGGTTCTTTAAGACATCAGTATAGGGATACCATAACTGATGAATTTGTTCTACTGTTCCAGAATATTCTTGGTTAAATTTTAAGGAGTAAAAAGTATGCTTGAGAGTTGTACTAGCACATTTAGGAATTGGTAAATAAACTAACTCTAGTTCCTCAAACTTTAAAACTCGAAATACTTCTAATTTTAAGGCGCGATAAATTCTCGCTGGTTGATTGGGATTTATTTTTATTGCCTGACTATAATGTTTTAGAGCAGATTCAGTTTCTCCTTTGTCAGCTAAAATATTTCCTAACTTTAGATTAACACTGGCATCTTCAGGAAATCTATCTATTGTTGCTTTTAAGACAGCGATCGCTCCCTCTACTTGATTTATTTCGACCAAAAATTGACTCAAACTTTTATAAATTTTTAGTGGTTGGTCTGGTTGAATTTCAATAGCTTTATGAAAGTTGTCAATAGCAAGTTTTAAATTTCCTTGTTTAGCAGCTTCTCGCCCTTCTTTTAAAAAAGGTTCTGCATCTAACTCTTGTAAATTTGGCTGAATATCACCAGAAATAATTCCTAACTTAATTAAATTAAAATCATAAGGTTTAATACCATTCAAATATAAAATTTTGGCTACTAACACATCTTCATATAATTCTCCACGGAAACAACCAGGATATTTCATTGTATATTCAAACAAAATCTCCAGACTTTTTCGAGACAGAAAATATCCACTCCCACCATCGCACCATCGCGCTACAAATGGCAAATCATAAGGAGTTTTATCGATAGATTTAGATTCACATTTACTAAAATGCCAAGACCTACCGATAGAATATCCTATAGTATTACCCATATAATCCTGGGTAGATTCTGTTGATAACCAATCTATTAATTCTAAAAATCTTGGCATATCTTTAATCCAGGTATCATCATCTAACTTCAATACTCCCTGAAAATCAAAACAACAATGAAAATATTGAAATGCTTGGAAAACTTTGAGAGGTAAAGATTCATAATTATCAGGAGATTTGACATATAAAATATCTCCCTTATTTTGCCAATCAGAACTTAATTCTGGTTCTCCAATTACAAAACAGTAGGGCAGGTTAATTTTTTGATATAGCTTCTCTCTCAATATTTTGATTTTATCAAGATTTTTTTTGCAGGAAATAATCATAATAGCTATCTTGCTATTAGATGAATTAACCAGTGCAGGCATCTTGCCTGCGAGATGATTATGTTGTTGTTGTAAATTAGTTTTTATTAGAGGTAAGCAAGACTGATTTTCAGGATTTAATAATAAGCTATTTTGAAGATTTGCAATTGCTTGTTTATATTTTTTAGCACTTGCAGAATCAAGCCCCAAGTAGAGATAAATTATTGACAAGGTAATATGTTGAATTACAAATATTTTCTGGTTTTTATGAACAAAATCAATGATATTTTCAACCAATTCAGGTCGATTATTAGCTAAACAAGAACGAACTATACTTAAGACAGATAAAATAAAGATAAGGTGATTGTATTGCAAACTTTCTAGTAAATTATTGCCATAAAAATCTCGACAAGTTTCTAAATTAATCTGATAAAGATGCCATGCTGTATCTAACTTACCATTAGCTGCTAATTCACAAGCTTCAATAATTTCATTAATCAGACGATGTTGACTAAATATAGATTTTTTGGCGATAAAATCATCCACAAATTCATTAATCTTATCTAGATCGCCAATAGTCAAAAAACATCGACAAAGATGAGGATAAGCAGATAAAAATTTTCCATATTTACAGGCTTTTTGATAATTATTAATGGCTGCTTGATATTGACATTGACGAAAATATAAATTACCTAAACCGAGATAACCTTCACTAGAATATTGCGACAATTCCTGAAAAATTGACTCCGCTTCTGCCAATTTTTCCAACTTCATTAAAATCTCACCGCAACGCATATAAGCAGGAATATGTTGGGGAAACTTTTCAATAACTTCTTGCCACTTTGTTAATGCTAACGCCCACTTTTGCTGCCTTTCCAATACCCGAGCTAAACCGCATAAACCATCAGAGCGATCGGGAAATTTTTCTAATACATCATTAAATATAACTTCTGCTTGCTTAAACTTACCCAACTTAATTAACACATTACCTTTAGCAATATAAAAAGACAATTTTTCAGGAAATTTATCTATCGCTATTTCCCATCTTTCTAATGCAATATTCCAGTTTTTTTGTTGTTCAGCAACTTTAGCTAAATTTTCCCAACCCAAGATTTTATCCGGAAACTGTTCAGCCAATTCACTAAATAATTTTCTAGCTCCCTCAAATCTACCTAATTTAACCAATACTTTACCTTTACCTACAGAAGCAGGTAAATTATTTGAATCTAGTTTCAATGCTTTATCGTAATTACTTAAAGCAGCCTCAAAATGTTGTAAATGATTCAGGTAAAAATTTGCTAAATTAACATATATACTAGGATTATTAGAATTAAAACTAATCGCAGCTTCATAAGTTTCTAAAGCAGCCTTAAGATCGCCTATATTCGTATTAACTACAACTAAATTCTTGTAACCAACCAAATTATCCGGCTGTAATTTAATTGCCTTTTGATAAACAGTAATTGCTGCAGCAAAATTGCCAACTTGATTAAAAACTTCACCCAATTTTATATGTAACCAATAATCTTGGGGAAAAGCCTCCAAGCCATCTTGATAATAAACAATAGCCTCTTCTAAATTCCCTTGTTCTCGACAAACATCTCCTAACCCAATATAAACCCAGGAATTATCTGGACTCAATTTCATTGCTTGTCGATAAGAACTAACAGCTTCCTCCCAATTTCCTTGTTCTCTTAAAATACCCCCCAATCTGATATATAACCAAACAGTATTAGGACTCAATTCTATTTTTAATCCATCCTGATAATAAGCAATAGCCTCTTCTAAATTTCCCTGTTCTCTATAAATATCTCCTAATCCAAGATAAACTAATAAATTATCCGGACTCAATTCCATTGCTTGTAGATAAGAACTAACAGCTTCCTCCCAATTTCCTTGCGATCGAAAAACTCCCCCTAATCTGATATATAACCAAACATTTTTAGGACTTAACTCTCTTTTTAATCCATCTTGATAATAAACAATAGCCTCTTCTAAATTTCCCTGTTCTCTATAAATATCTCCTAATCCAATATAAACCCAGGAATTATCGGGATTCAATTCCATTGCTTGTCGATAATAACTAATAGCTTCCTTCCAATTTCCTTGCTCTCTTAAAATACCCCCCAATCTGATATATAACCAAACAGTATCAGGACTTAACTCTATCCCCTTTCGATAATAATCAATCGCTTCATTAAACTGCTTAATTTCTCGGTAAGTATCCCCAATAAACCCATAAATCAATTCATTTTTTGGGAAATTTTTTAAAGCATTATGATAATAGTCAATCGCCATTTGCTGCTGACTATTTTTTCTGAGAATATCTCCTAAAATTTGATAATTTTCTAATTTTTGAGGATGATTTTCAATGACTTTTTGATAAGATTCAACCAAACCTTCCCATCCTAATGAACAGTCAGGATTAACCTCTACAGCAGCTTGAAAATTAGCTATTGCCTCCTCCAACTTTCCCTCTATCTTCAATTTATTTGCAATTTCTACCAAACTGATACTTTGCGTTTGATTATTCGACATTGTATAAACTCTTCCCTCGTTTAAGTCCTATTACTTTTATTTGAACAAAACTATTAGTTAGTGTTTCGCCTCATCTTTACACTCAGAGATGTTGCACTTCAGAAATTTTTCAATTTTCTTGATAAAAAATTTTGTTAACTTTTAAATATTTTTCATCAAAAATTATTCCGTAGTTTGAAAACCACCATCTTTTAATCGAAAGTTAATAAGTATGGGAAACTCAAACCCTAGAAGTTTTAGCTAATAGACATCTCCAAAAATCAAAAGTAAAGTCAATTATTATCCAGAAATTATCAATTCCTCCTCCCTGTTCCCTGTTCCCTGTTCCCTCTTTTCTGGAGATGTCTAATAGTGAATAGCTAGTTATAGCGCTACGCATTAAGGTTAGGACATTTATAAATCCTCAAATCCTTTGATAGTCTCCTGTTCTCTGTTCCCTGTTCTCTATTCCCTAGCGCGTAGCGCTATAACATCTACAAGTATTTCTGGAAAGTTAACGATTGGCCAAATAATAAAATGGCATAATCAAAATATTTTTCACTAGAAAATTAAGTAAAACCGTAAAAAATCACCACGACTCAAGCAGAAATCAGGTTTGGTGAGGAAAGTTCCTCATTTTATTGAGCAGGGGAGTCGGAGAAAAGTAAAAATATGAATAATTAACACGCTCCTAGCTAATAGAAATCTCCAAAAATCAAAAATTAAATCAATCCCATACGCATAAACCGTCAATTATTTCGCCCTACTCCTGTACGGGCTATTCGTGAATCGCCCCTACTCCCTACTCCCTCTTTTCTAGAGATGTCTCATAATTATCAAAAAAAACCTTCTTATCGAAGGGAAAAGAAGAGAATGTATTTCAATTTCTCCCATTTCCCCAACTACCTATTTCCCAAACTACCCAACTCCCCATTTCCCGCTCTCTTACCGAAAAATTAAGGTTTAAAGCCTCTCCTTGAAAGGAGAAAAAGCGGTCGAAGGATGACGAGGTTTCCCGCTCTTTCAGAGCCGCTCCGAAGTACGCCATATCCAATCGACCAAGAGAACAAAAAAATTCCTTTCAACCAATCCTATCTGTTTTAAGAAGAGGTAATAATTAATAATTAATAATTAATAATTAATAATTAATTATTGAACCACATTTCTTTTCTTGTTTCCTTCTGCTATATATAGTGAAGATAAACAACAGATAGACCAAGAATGACCTCAACTTTAGTTCCACCAACTTTCCGACATCTCAATGCTCCCACCATTCGTCAACTAGCAAATGGACTAACCATCATCGCCGAACACCTGCCAGTTGAAGCTGTCAACCTCAATATTTGGCTTAACGTTGGGTCTGCCTTAGAATCTGAATCAATCAACGGTATGGCCCATTTTCTCGAACATATAATTTTCAAAGGCACCCCCAAACTTCCCAGTGGCGAATTTGAACGTTTAGTAGAACAACAAGGCGCCGTAATGAATGCTGCCACCAGTCAAGACTACACCCACTTTTACATTACCACCGCTCCCAAAGACTTTGCTAAGTTAGCACCTTTGCAGTGGGAAGTGCTCCTCAACCCCAGTATTGCTGAAGATGCTTTTGAACGAGAACGGTCTGTTGTTCTCGAAGAAATTCGGCGTTCAGATGATAACCCCAACCGTCGTTGTTTCCGAAAAGTCATTGAAACTGCCTTTGAAAAATTACCTTATCGTCGCCCAGTATTAGGTCCGGTAGAAATTATTTCTCAACTACAAACTCAACAAATGCGCGACTTTCACCGGAGTTGGTATCAACCTAATTCCATGACTGCTACTGTAGTCGGAAATTTACCAGTAGAAGAATTAATTGATATTGTCACAGACTCATTTACAGAAGCTGACAATAGTGGAAATACTCCACAAATACCACTGCCACCTAATATCAATCTAATACCGGAGTCACCTTTTACAGAAATAGTTCGCCATGAAGTGATAGATGAAGCTCTTCAGCAAGCAAGATTAATGATGGTTTGGCGCGTACCTGGGTTAAACGAATTATATGAAACTTATGCCTTAGATGTGTTGGCAACTATTTTGAGTCAGGGGAAAACATCTCGCCTCGTGCGTGACTTACGGGAAGAACGAGGTTTGGTTTATTCTATTGGTGTGAGTAACATGAGTCATCGTCATCAAGGTGTTTTCTATATTTCTGCCAGACTGCCAGAAGAAAACTTAGCTGAAGTCGAAGCAGCGATCGCTCATCACATTCATACTATCCAACAAGAGTCGGTGACAGAAACAGAAATGAAACGTATTCGGACATTGGTGGCGAATAGGTTTATTTTTGCTAATGAGACACCAAGCGATCGAGCGAGTTTGTATGGTTACTATCAGTCAGTAGTGGGAGACTTAGTACCTGCGCTCAATTATCCTCAACATATTCAAGCGTTTGAGTCGTCAGATATTCAACAAGCAGCATTGAAATATTTATCTGTTGATGCTTATGGAGTAGTAGTGTTTCGACCTAAGTAGATGTAAAAAGTAAAATCAGGTAGTGGCGTGTCTAGGCTAAAATTGTGGGTAAAAAAACCTAACCCCCTTACCCCACGAGTGAAAGCTATCCCCGATCCCGAACTCCTGAAAACCTTGTGGGAGAGTGGGGAGAGGGGGAAGAGGGGGAAGAGGGGGGAGTCAGAATCTTGGGGTGCATTTCTCACTTCTTTATGTCTAATTCAATACACTTTTCTCTTTTCTGAGAAAAAAGCCTTTCAAATGACTTATACATACAGCGCTTTCCGTTGTTATGAGGTACAAAATTTTAGGTTTGAGGGAACAGGGAACAGGGAACAGGGAACAGGGAAGAGAAAAGAAGAAAAACAACTGTACCTCATAGCTTTGGAAACTGCTGTAACTTCTCTTTTTTGTCTACGTTTTATGTTAAGAAAGATGTTTATCATGCATAGCTAAAAAAGGGGGGGTAGGGAAGGGGGAGAAACTCCCCTCTCCTTGTAGGAGAGGGGTCGGGGGAGAGGTCTTAACCAAGCAGCAAACTTACCCACATTATTTTAGCTGTGTCAGTCCAGTAGGGTGCCTTAGGCGGTAATAATATTCGTAGTCAATCACTCAATTGAAGATTTCCGCAGTAACCCAACGAGCACTCAAAATTGGCAGTAATAATATTTGTAGTGAATAACTAAATTGAAAATGTCCCCCTTAACCTACCTAGCGACCATCCCGTTAATCTACAACACCAGATAAAATCCCATCATATTGAGGCTATTTTAAGGAAAGCGTTATTTTAACACTCCCAGACTTCCTGGATACATCACTTAATCTAGCTTCATTAAAAGTTTATAATCTCTATTAACATAACTATACAGATGAAACCTTTATATGGCAAGTAATTTCAGTAATTTTGCCTACCAAAAACACCGTAGACATTTTTAAAGATTCGGTAAAGTAGAGCACAAAGGGGTTGCTGATTTTTCGGAGGGAGCGTAGATTAATGTTGTAGCCAATAAAAGGAAATTTAATTATGTTGAAAAAGTTTTCTATTGCTCTTGCTGCAGCTTTAGGCATTAGTCTTGCTGGTGGTGCTGCTCAGGCACAAACTTTTGATATTAGTGGCACCAACAGTTGGGATTTTCAGGGTGATGCTGATAATGAAATATTAACGTTAGATATTGCTGATGCTCTTGGTCTAGGATCTGGTTCTGCTGTGAATTTGTTTGGTGTAGGTTGGGATGTAACTATTGAGACCTTGGGAGGTTCATGGTTAAATGAAGCTGATATTCAGATTACTGATACCAATGATAACGTATTATTCGATTTTAATCCTGGTAATTTAGCCGAAAGCGGAACTGGTACTTTTGTTGGTAATCAGTTTCAATTCACCCCTGTCTTTTTGGCTGATGGTCTAGTCAATGTAGAATTTTATCAAACTTTTAATTCTTTTGAGAATGGAATTGACACAATTTACTTAGATACTAGTACATTAACCTTTTATGATCAACTACCGATAACTCAGACACAAACTTTCGATATTAGCGGCACTAATAGTTGGGATTCCTTAGGAGATCCTGATAATGAAGTATTAACTCTAGACATTGCTGATGCTCTTGGTCTAGGATCTGGTTCTGCTGTGAATTTGTTTGGTGTAGGTTGGGATGTAACTATCATGACTGATGGTTCTTTATCCGATGGTGATGGTTCATGGTTCAGTGAAGCTGAGATTCGGATTACTGATACTAGTGGTAACGTATTATTCGATTTTGATGCTGGTACTGGTGAATTTCCCGGAACTGATACTTTTGTTGGTGGTGAGTTTCAATTAACCCCTGTTGGTAGTGAGTTTCAATTCACCCCCGCATTTTTGGCTGATGGTCTAGTCAATGTAGAATTTTATGAGTCTTTCGATGATGCAACTGATGTAATTGACGCAACTTACTTAGCCACTAGTACATTAACCTTTCAGATAGAACCAGTAGATGTTCCAGAGCCAGCTTTCCTACTCGGTTTTGTTCTATTAGGGGGAGAACTATATCGTAGAAAGCGTACAAATTAAGCTTCAGTAATTTCCAGGTCTGAGAATTAGTTTCTCTAGAAGCTCTAAGGATAAGTTCAACAATTAATAATTAATAATTAATAATAGACATCTCCGGAAAAGAGGGAGTAGGGAGTAGGGAGTAGGGATTAGGGGAAAAGAATTGATTATTTATGGCCGATAATTGATTTAATTTTTAATTATCGGAGATGTCTAATTAATAATTAATTATTACCTCTCCTTGAAAACGGATAGGATTGACTAATAATGAAATTTTTTCTTTATTATTCCCTTAAAAGGGGAGGCTTTAAACCACAATTTTTCGGTAAGATAAAACAGAAAATTTAACTTTTTTCCTCTTTTTGTCTTACCTTTTTAACATGAAGAATTTACAGCACTTTTTAGGATGATGAGGTACATTTGAGGGCGATAATCTTTCGTCCCTATTAGACATCTCCAAAAATAAAAAGTAAAGTCAATTATTATCCAGGAATTCTCAATTCCTATTCCCTATTCCCAGTTAAGTGTTCCCTCTTTTCTGGAGATGTCTATTTACTGAACTGACAAAAATTTGTACCTCATTAACTCCAAAACTCCTGTAAACTAGAAATGGTGACGGCGGTAAATATTCTAAGTCAAAAAATTATGAGCAATTTCCTTCAACAAAATTACTATGATGTCGTTATTATCGGGGGAGGACCTGCAGGTAGCACAGCAGGAACACTCTTAAAGAAATATGCCCCTAACTTGCAAGTTCTCATCTTAGAAAAAGAGAAATTTCCCCGTGACCATGTAGGTGAAAGTCAACTTCCCGGTATCAGCAATATTTTAGCGGAAATGGGTTGTTGGGATAAAGTAGAAGCTGCTAATTTCCCCATTAAAATTGGTGCTACCTATCGCTGGGGAAAAGATCCTGACCTTTGGGATTTTGATTTCATTCCGGTTGCAGAATTTAAGGATGAGTCCCGTCCTGCTAAATATGAAGGACAGCGCAAAATTACAGCATTTCAAGTTGACCGAGCAGTATATGATGATATTTTGCTTCGCCATGCAAAAGAGTTAGGTTGTGAGGTTCAGGAAGAAACAGCAGTAACCAAAGTTGATATTGATGGCGATCGAGTTACGACTCTACACTTGAGTAACGGACAACAGGTGACAGCTCGCCATTATGTTGATTGCTCTGGACATATCGGAGTGCTGCGACGTGCTTTAGGCGTGCAAACGGATAGCCCAACACGACTCCAAAATATAGCAATTTGGGATTATTGGACGAATGCCGAATGGGCTGAAGAGATTGGCGTTGGTGGGACTCGCGTTCAAGTTATGAGTTTGACTCATGGCTGGATTTGGTTTATCCCCCTGGGACCAACTCGTACTAGTATCGGTTTTATTTGTCCTGCTGAACATTATAAAAAGCTGAGAAAACGCCCAGAAGAAGTTTATACTGAAGCATTAAAAAGTGAGCCTCGAATTGCTAATCTGATTGCCAATGCCACCAGTCGAAACAAGATTGAAACAACCAAAGACTGGTCTTTTTTAGCCCAGCGAATGGTAGGGGAAAACTGGTTTTTAGCAGGTGAATCAGCCGGTTTTGCCGATCCAATCTTAGCTGCGGGGATGACCCTCACTCACTCTAGTGCTAGAGAAGTAGCTTATACAATTCTTGAGTTAGAACGGGGAAGACATGATTCAGGTTGGCTGAAAATACACTATGAGCAAACTCAGCAACGACGGATTAAACAGCACATCCAGTTTGCTGACTACTGGTATGCAGCCAATGGACAATTTACTGATTTGAAAAAACACTGTCGAGATATTGCGAAAGACTCAGGTCTACGGTTAAGTCCAGATGAAGCTTTCCGGTGGCTAGCCCAGGGTGGGTTTACGAATGACTACATTGACAAGCCAGTAATTGGTGGTTTTGACCCAGGGTCTATGAAACATGTTTTACAAAAGTTTGCCAAGCAGAAAGCTAAATGGCAAATTGATGGTTTTAATATCTTTAAACTCAATTTGAAAGGTGCTCAGGAAGATTTTATTCCTCAGTATTCCCAGGGAGAAATTAGACGAATCAAGTGTTATGTTAGAGATAATGATCGTTTGCCGATAGCAGGTTACTATGACCTAATTTTTAAAGTTTTAAGCCAAACTTCGGATATTAGAGAGATCGCCAATAGAGTTAAAGTCTTTTGTCAAAGGAAATTTTCCTCAGCTCAACATGCACGCATTGCGTTCAATCAAGTTTTTCAGTGTTTAGATGTGCTTGTCAATGAGGGATGGGTGAAAGCACAGTTGGATAAGAAGAAGCCAAAGCTTACGATGAATATGCCAGAAGAGAATGCTTATATTCATTCCCATCAATAAGATTAAGGGGCGAGCGGTAGTAACCTAACGAAGTTTACCTCAACTCCCCCCATATAAATGTACTCTAAAGCGCTATACTGCCCGATCAATAAACCCGATCAATAAACCTTTTTCAACTTCTGACAAAAATACCTTGTACTGCGTAAGTCCTAGAAAATAAAGAATCATCTCCTAGCTGACAATTGCCCCTTATTTGACAGCGCTTTTGAAATCGATGACTACCTCACAAGCAAAATATGGTAGGAACTTTCCATGGAAAGTTCCTACTGTGATCTAGCAAAATGAAAACCGCTGTAAATCATGCAACAGCAAATAACCCTTGTATTTGTTAGGTTTTCTCTTTATCCTGCGGATCAGCGGAGCGAACACAGAAACTTCCCGTTGGCGATCGCCTGTCCTCTGCATCTGCACAAACCTCCCTCAAACCAACCTACTGAATAGTTGCTCGAATTTAAGTTGCCTTGATATAGCACGATCTCTACTTGAGGGACTTGGTTCTATCTTCCGTTCTACTAAACTTACCCAAACTTACCCAAGCCGGAATTGCATGAGCTTTGGAGCTAGCTTCCTGTCTCACAGAAGACCACTGACCGCAGTCTGTAACTTGTCTTCTCCACAGGCTTCAAATTGGCGGGAACTCCACCTACTGACTCACATAGTTTTCCAGGTTGACAGCAGCATTAAAGTCTCTGTCTGCTTCAAAACCACAGTTGCTACATTTGTAAGTTCTCACACTCAATGGCATTTTCTGTTGATGCCCACAGTGAGAACATATTTGAGAACTTGGATAAAATCTATCTGCTATTATTAGCTCACTGCCATACCATTCACACTTGTATGTAAGCTGACGCTTAAACTCATAAAAGCCACAATCTGCTATCGCGCTTGCTAGTTTATGATTTTTGAGCATTCCACTTACATTCAAATCTTCTATCACAATGGTGCTGTGGTTTTTAGCTAGCCATGTTGTTAGTTTATGTAGTGCATCGGCTCTGATATCAGCTACTTTATTGTGCAGTTTTGCTAGTTTTTTGATGCCTTTGGCTCTGTTTTTGGAGCCTGGCTCTTTTTTGTTGACACGGCGTTGATAACGAGTTAGTCGTTTTTTAGCTTGCTTATATGCTTTGACGTTAGCGTAGGTTGTTCCATCACTACAAGTTGCGCTTAGATTTATACCAACATCTACACCGATAACATCTCGTTCTTTGGCAGTAGGGTTTGATCGATTATCATATTGATCATCATATTTAAAACTAATGTACCAATTACCTGCACGTTTAGATATCCTTACATTTTTTACTGGTACAGAGGGTAAGATTTCATAAGTTTTTACTATTCCTATTTTTGGTAGTTTTATGTAATTTCCTTGCAGAATTTTGATACTTCCTTCCAAATAGAAACTGTCTTTTTTCCCTTTTTTCTTAAACTTAGGAAATCCCCGTTTGGGAATAGTTAAAAAGTTTTTAAATGCCCTTTCTAAATCTCTTAATGCTTGCCCTTGGTGCACATTTTGATACTTCATAGTACCAGGGATTTTGACTTTTCACTTCAGCCACTAAACGTTTATGCAAAGTGATAGCAATAGGGCGTTTCTTGGTTGATTCGTACTCGGAAATGCAAGTGGCTAATCCCCAGTTATAGGCATGACGAGCTACACCCGCGTGTTTGGCTAGCAGTGTTTTTTGTTTGTTATTAACTTTGAGCTTGGTCTTAATCGAGCTCATTGAAAGCACTTGATGTACCTCCCGATCATAAATTAGATTCTGTCTAATAATATCACAATAAATATCTAATTATGTACATTTATGTCTAACTTTTTAACTTCTGTAGTTAGCCCACCAACTGCAAGTAATTTTGCCCTCTGTTTACCATCTACGAAGCGTATTTGTACTCACTCCCAGTAAATCGGCAGCTTTTTGTCTACTTAATAAATTACTCATACTGCTACAAGATCGCGCTAATATATGTAAGTTTAAATAAGTATAGTTAATTTTTGCTTAACTGTCAAGTTCCCCTACCTTAATGATTCTGATGGTGGTGCATAGTAATGGTTTAGGGAGTGTGGGGGGTGTGGGAAGTGTGGGAAGTGTGGGAAGTGTGGAGAGTGTGGAAAAAAAATGTATATTTTCACCATTACTATGCAGGACTACCATGATTCTATTTCATCTTACTTGTGTAGATGCACTTTCTGCTACAGCTAGTTTTATTCTCTACTGATTCAGTTTTTTTCACTGATGCTAATAGCGACTTTACTAAATATTTCAAGCTTTCTACTGCTTTTTCTGTTTAGACATCTGGTGAAAATCAAAAATCAAATCAATTCTTATCCATAAATTATCAATTACTCCCCTCGTGGGAGGGGTTAGGGGTGGGTTAAGTGTTCCCAGTTAAGTGTTCCCTCTTTTCCGGAGAGGTCTTTTGTAGATTTTGACATTTTTCATTTTACACTCTTGTTTTTGACGATCCGGGAGAAAACGGAGATCATATCAAATCTTCATTATTTGCTTTGGCAGATATAGACACCTCATACCCTGATATCATAATTAATTTCACTGATTTTAACCACTAAAAACACTATCGTTATTTTTAAAGATTCTGTAAAATTACGCAGAAGGTATTGCAGAAATATTTTAGGCAGGTTTAAATAGAAGTATAGAAAACGAACAAAAGGTTAAAGCGCTTACTCGGCTATACCTAAATGTACACAATAGGAGATTTAATCATGTTGAAAAAATTATCAATCGCTGCTGCTAGTGCAACAATTGCTACTTTAACTGCTGTTTCTGGAGCAAGTGCTGTTAGTTTCTCTGGTGCTGGATTCTCTATTCCTGACAACGATACAGCAGGTATCAGCAGTTCTATTAATATTACAGATGAAATTTCCGTAGATGATATCACTGTTAACTTAGAGAATTTAGCTCATACTTGGACAGGAGACCTAATCGCAACAATTACTCATGAAGAATCAGGAACATCTGTAGATTTAATCAACCGGGTTGGTAGAACTGGAGGTAGTGGTTTTGGTGACAGTAGTGATTTAAGTGGTAATTATAGCTTCAATGATAGTTTTACAGGTGATATTTGGGCTGTTGCTGCTGGTGTTTTAAATGGAGATGTTGTTCCTGGTGGTGATTACTTTGCTACTACCCTTGATGGAACACAAAGTTTCCTTTCTGATTTCACTAGTTTAAGTTCAGCAGTAGGTACTTGGACTTTATTTATTAATGATGGTGCTGGAGGTGATACCGGTTCTCTAGGTAGTTGGAGTGTTGATATTGAGGGCGAGCCAGTTTCAGTTTCAACTCCTGAACCTGCTTCCTTGTTAGCTTTATTCGGAATAGGTGCTTTAGGTGCTACTTCCCTGAAACGTAAGCAAAAAGAAGAAAAGTAGGTTCACAGGTCTAATTTCTGGCAAACCTACGTCAATTTTAAAACCTAAGTCAATTATAGCTTCAAATATTTGTTTGTGAGGGTGACATTTAAAAAACAGTTATACACAGAATATGTATGGACATAACTTACTTATGTCCATACATCAGTATGAATTACAAGCATAACAATCATGTCCAATAAAAATTACGATGTGGCAATTATTGGTGGTGGACCCGCAGGTAGTACCACTGGAACATTACTCAAAAAATATAACCCTAATTTAAAAGTATTAATTTTAGAAAAAGCCAAATTTCCCCGCGATCATGTAGGAGAAAGCCAACTGCCTCAAATTAGTTCTATTCTGGAAGAAATGGGGTGTTGGGATAAAGTAGAAGCTGCTAATTTTCCCATCAAAATTGGAGCCACTTATCGTTGGGGAAAAACTTCTCAACTGTGGGATTTTGATTTTCTCGCAGCAACAGAATTTCAAAATGAACCCCGCCCAGCTAAATACAAAGGACAACGCCAACAAACAGCTTTTCAAGTCGATCGCTCAGTATATGACACTATTCTCTTAGATCATGCTCAAGATAATGGTTGCAATGATTATGATGGTCGTGCATAGTAATGGTTTAGGGAGTGTGGGGGGTGTGGGAAGTGTGGGAAGTGTGGGAAGTGTGGAGAGTGTGGAAAAAAAATGTATATTTTCACCATTACTATGCAGGACTACCATGATTCTATTTCATCTTACTTGCGTAGATGCACTTTCTGCTACAGCTAGTTTTATTCTCTACTAATTCAGTTTTTTCCACTGATGTTAATAGGGACGTTATATAAAATCCGGATAATTACTATATCCAAGTCCGCAGCGACTGGAACGGAGTGGAAGGAAGCAATCTCATGGATTTAAGAGATTGCTTCCTATCGTCGCAATGACTATTGTTCAACCGGATTTGATATTACTGAATATTTCAAGCTTGCCACTGCTTTTTCTGTTTCTAGATTTTGACATTTTTCATTTTACACTCTTGTTTTTGACGATCCGGGAGAAAACGGAGATCATATCAAATCTTCATTATTTGCTTTGGCAGATATAGACACCTCATACCCTGATATCATAATTAATTTCACTGATTTTAACCACTAAAAACACTATCGTTATTTTTAAAGATTCTGTAAAATTACGCAGAAGGTATTGCAGAAATATTTTAGGCAGGTTTAAATAGAAGTATAGAAAACGAACAAAAGGTTAAAGCGCTTACTCGGCTATACCTAAATGTACACAATAGGAGATTTAATCATGTTGAAAAAATTATCAATCGCTGCTGCTAGTGCAACAATTGCTACTTTAACTGCTGTTTCTGGTGCTGATGCTGCTAGTTTTTCTTATACTGGTTCTGGAGGTAATTTCCCACCAACTTTAACAACTTCTATCACTGTCACAGACGATATCACCATTGATGATCTATCTTTAGACCTAAATGATTTTCAGCATACTTGGGGTGGTGATGTAGTTGCCACTTTAAGTTTTGATGATGGTTTTGATTCAGTTACATCTTTAGTAATTAGTAATCCTTTGGGTGGGGTTGCCTCTGGTAATTTTGATTTTAACGGCGATTATACCTTTGCTGATGGAGGTAATGCTCTTCCAGCTATAAATCCTATACCTGAGGGTACTTATGCTCCTGTAGATAGTTTTATAGACACCTTTGGTGGTCTTAATGCAAAAGGAACTTGGACTCTTGAATTATCAGATTCATTGGAGGCTGCCGATGATGGCTCCTTAGGTAGTTGGGATATTAATATTGCCTCAACTCCTGAACCAGTTTCCTTGTTTGCTTTATTCGGAATAGGTGCTTTAGGTGCTACTTCCCTCAAACGTAAACAAAAAGAAGAAAAGTAGGTTCACAGGTCTAATTTCTGGCAAACCTACGTCAATTTTAAAACCTAAGTCAATTATAGCTTCAAATATTTGTTTGTGAGGGTGACATTTAAAAAACAGTTATACACAGAATATGTATGGACATAACTTACTTATGTCCATACATCAGTATGAATTACAAGCATAACAATCATGTCCAATAAAAATTACGATGTGGCAATTATTGGTGGTGGACCCGCAGGTAGTACCACTGGAACATTACTCAAAAAATATAACCCTAATTTAAAAGTATTAATTTTAGAAAAAGCCAAATTTCCCCGCGATCATGTAGGAGAAAGCCAACTGCCTCAAATTAGTTCTATTCTGGAAGAAATGGGGTGTTGGGATAAAGTAGAAGCTGCTAATTTTCCCATCAAAATTGGAGCCACTTATCGTTGGGGAAAAACTTCTCAACTGTGGGATTTTGATTTTCTCGCAGCAACAGAATTTCAAAATGAACCCCGCCCAGCTAAATACAAAGGACAACGCCAACAAACAGCTTTTCAAGTCGATCGCTCAGTATATGACACTATTCTTTTAGATCATGCTCAAGATAATGGTTGCGAAGTCAGACAAGAAACAGCAGTTACCAAAGTAGATGTAGATCTAGAAACAGACAAAATTAAAAGTTTACATTTAAGTAATGGAGAACAAATTACTGCTCGTTATTATATTGACGCTTCAGGACATATTGGTGTTTTAAGAAGGGTATTAGGAGTAGAAACAACAATTCCCACGAGATTACAAAATATTGCGATTTGGGACTACTGGACAAATGCAGAATGGGCTGATGAAATTGGCGTAGGGGGTACAAGAGTTCAAGTTATGAGTTTAGCTCATGGTTGGATTTGGTTTATTCCTCTTGGTCCGACTCGTACAAGTATTGGTTTTATTTGTCCTGCACAACATTACAAAAAACTCAAAAAACGACCAGAAGATATTTATCAAGAAGCACTCAAAAGTGAACCTCGTATTAGTGAATTAATTGCTAATGCTACTAGCAGAGGTAAGATTGAAACAACAAAAGATTGGTCTTTTCTCTCAGAAAGGTTAGTAGGAGAAAATTGGTTTTTAGTAGGAGAGTCAGCAGGTTTTGCCGATCCGATTTTAGCTGCGGGTATGACTTTAACTCATGTGAGTGCAAAGGAAGCAGCTTATACTATTTTAGAACTAGAACAAGAAAAACATGATCCTACTTGGTTAAAACACCATTACGAAGATAACCAAAAGCGACGTATCAAACAACATATTCGTTTTGCAGATTATTGGTATGCTGCTAATGGTCAGTTTAGCGACTTACAAAAACACTGTAGAGATATTGCTAAAGACGCAGGACTAAAATTAACCCCAGAACAAGCTTTTCGCTGGTTATCTCAAGGCGGTTTTACCAATGATGTTTTAGGTCAAGCAGGTGTTGGTGGTCTCGATCTAACTGGTACAAAACAAATTATGCAAAGATTTGCCCAAAAAGATTCATCTTGGGAAATTAGCGGTTACAACATCTTTAAACTAAATCTTGAAGGTGCAAAACAAGAAGATTTACCTGTATATAATAATGGTCGTATTGAGAAGATAAAATCTTATGTTAAGGATGAACAAAGACTACCATTAACAGGTTTTTATGCAGCATTAGTGAAAATATTAGAACGTACTTCTGATATTCAACAAATATCAGCCTTATTAAAAAAATCCTTAACTTCTCAATATTCACCCCAACACGCTCAAGTTGCTTTTAATCATGCCTTACAGTGCTTAGAAGTAATGCTTTCTGAAGGGTGGGTAACAGCAAAAATAGACAAGAAAAAACCCAAATTACAACTTTCTACTCCTACAGAAGGAGCTTTAATTCATACTCATTCTTAGTAATCTCAAGAGTATGTAGCAGATTCGGGATTAATGTGGTAAAATTAATGGGGTAAATATTTTTTGCTTGTTCGAGACCCTACTGCCCATCTTCGGTAGGACTGAGGGACGTTGTATGCAACGTCCCTACCTATTTTCATCAATATATGTACTCCGTGTCTGTTAGACATCTGGTGATAATCAAAAATAAAATCAATCCCATACGCAAAAATTATCAATTACTCCCCTCCTGGAAGGGGTTAGGGGTGGGTTAAGTGTTCCCAGTTAAGTGTTCCCTCTTTTCCGGAGAGGTCTGTTGAAAACTACTGTATCTATAAAAAAATCAAATATTTCTGATTGAGGAAGTCCATCCAAAAATATTACCGAATAATTAAGGTTTAAAGCCTCTCCTAATTAGGAGAAACAAGCGGTCGTTTGCGGAGCATGACCTAGGATGGGATGGCGAGGTCTCCCGCTCTTGACAGAGCCGCTTTTCATGTCGCGCAGCGTTTCATGTCGGCTCTTAGCCGAAAACGCCATATCCAATCGACCAAGAGAAGAAAAAATTTTCATGATTAGTCAATCCTATCCGTTTTCAAGAAGAGGTAATTGTTAATTATTAATTATTAATTATTAATTATTAATTATTAATTGTTGAAGGTCTGTCTCCCAATCTTTATGTTTAGGCCAGAAATTCCTTGCTCTCCAACTTCGGGAGGTCTCTAGAAGTAACGACTTCCCTTTGTCATCCCCCGCTCCTGACTCCTGACTTTTTAGCCCAAGTGTCCCATCTCCCAGTTGAGTCTAGAGCCAGAGTGTACTATGCTGCTGATTAGCTATTTCCTAGTTATCATTAACCTAGCATGGAACTTAAAGACTTTCTGGGGACAGATCTTAAATACGACGTAAAAACCCTCGCCGATGATGAACACCTGACTCGTGAGATTCAGGCCATACTTATTGACCTAAATATGCTTAACCCTCCAGTAGATGGCATATTTGGCCCATTAACCACAGCAGCACTTCATCGGTTTCAAGTTAATCAAAAAAGTGGTGAAGCTGGATATTTAGGAGAAAAAACTATCAAAAAATTGTTCGAGGCAATAGAAGCAAATATTCCCGCAGCTCCAATCATCTTAAAAACTAAAAAGGATACTATTCTTAAATCTAGACCGCTTCAATCTTCTCAATTAACTGATTCAGAAAAACATCATATCCCTGCTAATCAAGAGTTTGAACTTTTAGCTTACGCTCCAGTGAGAAACCACTTTCGGATTGCTTTTCGTAACCATAAACACAACAGTTTAGGAGTTTGGTATATCCATGAAAAAAACATTGAAATTTATGAAAATAATCAAGTTGTACATCCCAAGCACAAACCAGAAAATATCAGAATACAAGTTCCGTACAAACCAAAACTAGACAATTGGTATAATCCCACAGGCTTATGTAATATTACTTCAATTGCTTCATGTTTAGAATTTTTAGAGGTGAATCGTAGGTCAAATTATGGTGAGTTTGAAGACGAGCTTTATGACTATGCTTTAAGTCAAGGTTACAGTCGTCATAATCCATATCATTTAGTTAAAATTATTAGAGATTATGGATGTCAAGATACTTTTAAAACTAATGCCACAATTGAAGAAGTTCAAGACTCCCTAATAGGAGGAAATCCTGTAGCTATACATAGTTATTTTACTTCTTTTGGTCATCTAATTGTTGGTGTTGGTTTTGATAATGAAGGATTATTTATCCATGACCCTTATGGCGAATGGTTTTCTACTGGATATCGTACTGACTTAAGTGGTGCTTATCTACATTATTCTTATAGATTAATCCGTAATGTTTGTATGCCAGATGGTAATTTTTGGGTACATTTTATTTCAAAATAGAAGCGATCGCGACTGGGTCAAAGTAGACGATTTGGAGAGTATTTTCTTAGGAAAGCAGTCTTAATGTATTAGAGGTTGCTTCCTTATCGATCGCAATGACAACTATTCAACCAAACTGGATATGATGCCCCTAATTTTAACCTTGAAAAACAACCATTGGCAAAATTAAAGATTATTCAAAGTTGAGGATATTAATTAAACTTTTATTGTATCACTCCCTGTTTTCCTGGATAAATCACCCAATCTTACTTCATCAAAATTTCATAATTGCTATTACTGTACTTATAACCTCAAAGGCTTATTTAGTAATTGATTGTAGTAATTTTAAATGCTAAAAACACTTTCTTCATTTTTAAAGATTCTGTAAAGTTTAGCCAGAAGAAGTTGCGAAAATTTCGGGGCAGGAATAAGCTAAATGTCGTAGGCAATAAAGTTTTCCAAGGAAATTTATATTATGCTCAAGAAGTTTTCAATAGCTGCTGCTGGTGTAACAATGATTAGCTTTCAAACTATCCCCGCTCATGCAGCACAATTCAATTTTACTTTTGATGATATTATTGATAATAATTTAGCAGAACCTTTTGTAGGCAGTGGGGTACTCAGCTTTGACGGCGATGCTGAGGTTGGAACATATACACTAGATAGTTTGAGCAATCTTGATATGAATTTCAGCTTTGATGATGGTTCCTCTTTTGATATAGGAGATCTAAGAACAAATTTATCTCTTGCTGGAATTTCAATCTTCGATTTGGGAGCAGGTGAACTTGGTCTAGTTTTCACGGGTTTTAATGGCCTTATTGTTGGTGGCTCTATTGATTTTCAGAATGACTTTGATACTTTGTTGACGTTTGAACCTACAGGTTCTATAGATAATCCTATTGGTTGCTGTGGTGGTGATGGGGTTACTAACCTATATGCTAACTTATTACCTGATGGAAATTCTTTTGAAACTTCTTTCTTTGGCAGTTATACTGCTGTTTCTTCGGTAAGCACTCCTGAACCTGCTTCTTTATTAGGTTTTTTGGGAATAAGTATTCTAGGTGCTAGTTCCCTCAAGCGCAATCAAAAAGAAGAAGTGTAGGTTCACAGGTCTAATTTCTGGCGAACCTACTTCACTTTTAAAACCTAACTACATTATACCTTCAAATATTCCATTCTAAAGAGATGCACCTAAAAAAAAGCTTAGGGAGCATCTCTTTAATTTTTCATCTAATATTCTGTTATTCTGTGTAGCAAAACAATTGTCATTGCTGTCTTCAGCACAACTGAATTTTCAAATAATCAGAAATGGTTAGTAGTAAACAAGTAACAATTTTTATAGCTTACCGAATAATTAAGGTTTAAAGCCTCTCCTAATTAGGAGAAACAAGCGGTCGTTTGCTGAGCATGACCTAGGATGGGATGGCGAGGTCTCCCGCTCTGAAAGAAAAGAGCCGCTCCGAAGTACGCCATATCCAATCGACCAACAGAAGAAAAAATTTTCATGATTAGTCAATCCTATCCATTTTCAAGAAGAGGTAATTATTAATTATTAATTGTTAATTATTAATTGTTTAAAGTAGATTCGGTGATTAATATGGTAGAACTGATGGGATAAATATTTTTTGCTTTTTCCCTATCCTACTGCTCATCTTCCCTACTCCCTACTCCCTACTTCCTACTCCCTAACTTTCATACTTAAATCTAACCAAGTTGACCGAGTAATAGGAGCGCTTGTAGAAATATAATCTACTCCTGTTTCGGCAACATTTCTAATAGTTTCGAGGGTAATATTTCCCGAAGCTTCAATTTTAATCCGACTATTATTTTGCCGAATCATTTTAACTGCTTGCTCCATCACTTCAACAGACATATTATCGAGCATAATAATATCTGTTTGATACTCCAAAGCAGTCTCTACTTCTAGTAATGTTTCTGTTTCTACTTCAATAGTTAAAGGATAAGGTATTGTTTCTCTGACTTTAGCGATCGCTTCCCCAATACCTCCAGCAGCAGCAATATGATTATCTTTAATCATCACTGCATCATCCAGACCCATGCGATGATTTTTTGCCCCACCAACTTGAGTGGCATATTTTTCTAATATTCTCAGACCAGGTGTTGTTTTCCGAGTATCAACCAGTTGCGCTTCCAGATCGGCAATTTTGTCTGCATATCTACGAGTCATAGTTGCTATCCCACTCAGACGCATTCCCAGATTTAAGGCCACCCTCTCCCCAGTTAGTAAACTATCTAAAGGCCCATTTAATTTCGCAATTATTGTTCCCTTCTCGCACCATTCTCCCTCTGCAACAATGGGTAAAAAATTTACCTTTTCATCCAGAAGTTGAAATACCCTAGCTGCAATGGGTAATCCTGCAATGACTCCTGGTTCCTTTACTAACCAATGGCCTTTTCCTAGAATCACCTCATCTCCTACAAATAGGCCAGAAGTTGTGCGATCGCCCCTGCCAATATCTTCTAGCAGCCAATCTTTTAATAAATTGTCTAATATTATTTTTGGAGGTATAACTGCTTTCATAGTTTTGCCTGTTTCCTATATCAATAAATCGAATAAAATTCTGCAAAAATAATTATTTTGTACGTTACCTATATTTCTAATCCTTGAATATAGTAATCATATTTCAGTTGTGAAATTTTAGTGATAATTAGAAGTCAGGAGTCAGAAGATAAAAGAATTTTGATTTTTTTTAATTGTTCTTAAATTCTCTCAAAATCAGGAATGATTGCTATATTTAATATTGAATATAAGGTGTGAATTAAAATATACCTCAAAATTCTGAGACACTTAGATTTTTTTGAGCCACTCTTTTACTAGAATCAACTAGCGTGAGTTACAATTCTAAATTACAAAATCTGCCTCAATTAATCAATTTTACTTGTCTCTATCAATGCTTTCCGCGTTCTATTCATACTTTCTTCCATATCAACTAAACCATTTAAGGCTAATAGAATATCATCAGAGACTCTTAAAAGTTTAGCTGCTTTTTTGACAGCCATTTGTTCTTGATATGCAAATTCTAAATCAGCTTTAGACATTTTTATTGCATGATAAACTAACGCTCTGCCAACATTAAAAGGTACATCAGCTTTATTAATATTAGGAATTAGTTCTTCCAAATTAGAATTTTTGTAGTCAAAAGTTCTATATGCTTCAAGAATGTATTCTGGTATATTCAGGGAACGTTGGTGATTTATTAACCAATTCATTTCTGCTTGGCTAACTTCTCCGTCAGCTCCAGCAATAATCAGCAAGGCATAGCCATAGTAAAGAGTAGCTATTTCCTTAGCATTAGATCAACCATATGCATCTTGAAAAAATGTCGGAAATTCAACTTTTTTTTCAAATAAATTGTTCATAGTTGTTGGTAATTACAATTAATTTACGTCAGATTTATTTTTCGGGCTAGTTGGAATTCAATATTAATTTTTCAGTCTTAATAATATTTATATTCTGACTCTTCCTGATATTTTTTATATCATAAATAACTAGATTAAATTTCTATTTAACTTAGATTTCAGATACAGCAGATTCGGTGACTAATGTAGTACAACTAACAATCTAAATATTTTCTAGGACCTAGGGAATTCGATGTAACATCCCTACCTACTCCTATTAATCATCAATAAATATAATTTTTTTTGGTCTCATACTATGGCCTGATCAGTATCAGTTATAGGGCTTTTCATTAACGTAGAATACAGAGATTTTGGCTTAAAGGCAGAAGTTTTGTAGTCAACATTCTGTTTCCTGGTTTCCTTTTCAATTCACCAAAAAACAAAGGTTCTCTAGTATCGTTGAGAGAACCTTTGTTTATATTTAACCTGGCATCGTGCTATTTTACCGGGCAGCTACCCACCGAGTATCTTCGCCACTCTAGCGTTTCACTTCCGAGTTCGGGATGGATCGGAGTGGTTCCACTACGTCATAGACACCAGGAAAAGCTAATAATTAGTTAGATTAATTATATTTGCCTTTAACTCTTTAGGTCATTAGGCGCTTTCTTTTCCTTACATTTATTACTATATATACCTTTTCTATAAATGTCAACCCCCTTAGCAAAATTTTTTTTCCGCCCCAAACTTTCGGCTCAAATAGACGATTTTTTCTAAACTACCCAATCTAAAAAAGCGTCTATCTCCTAATCATTCGTATATCCGTGCCAAAAATCCTTGTCTAGCCTTCCTGCTTTACTCAACTTTGCCTTTTTTCTCAAACCATTCAACCACTTGTTGGACTTTTAAATCCTGAAGTGGTATGGCAGATTCTTGAGCAACCTGCTTTAAAGGAGACAACGAGGCCATCACCAATCTAGTAAAGAAGTTCCCAAAATTAGCGTCTATATCTAAATTTGGCTTCAGATTTTCATCGTTTTTAATCCAAATTTTCACTTGTTCGGCAGGTATTTCCTCTAGAGTCAAACCTGTTTCAGCTGCTATTTGCCTTAAACACCTCAAAGAATAAATTGCCAATCGCGTTGAAAACTTATCCTTGGAAGTTAGGAGCGCTCCATCAACTTGAGCAGACTCCTCTAGCGTTAAAAATTCCATAGATTGTTGCATATTAACTTTTGATTTTATCTTTTTTTTGACTGACAAGAAAATTTATACAACCCTGATAAATATATTTTTGTTTTTTATTTTCTAGTAATTAAATAACCACAACGATGTTCTCCATTAACAATCCAATGAGTTCTCTCCACAGTACAATCATGCAGTACAGCACCAAACATCTCTAACTCATGGCCACAAACACTGGGGAAAGATTCGGCCACATTAGATATGGCACAGTTGTGTTCTATCAATATATACCCTTCAACTTCCTCTGAAGTTGAATCACTTTTGAATTTTTGATTTTGAGTTTTGACTTGTTCATTAGGATACCACTCTGCCATGTAACCCTCAGCTTTGCGGAGTTCCACTAAATTGGCCACACGCTCCTGCACTGAACCTGTTCCCAGTAGTTGGCGATAGTGCATTGCCTTACGTTGCCATTGTTCATGCAGCACTTGTGTGAGTTGGTCATATCCCATAGTTTCTGCCAAGGTATCCAGAAAAGAAACAGCGAACCGATCGTAACTGTGGGGAAAGCGATCGCGTCCCTGAGTTGTCAGTTCATAGATATGTTGTGGCCTTCCCATTCCTGTTGCTACTGATTTGTATGTAATTAGTCCTTCTCCTTCTAAGTCCTTCAAATGGCGACGTATAGCTTGGGGGCTAATTTCTAGGGACTCAGCTAATTCCAAGGCAGTAGCTTGAGTTCGCTTCATCAAATGTTGCAGGATTTCTTGTTTGGTTGAATTTTGTTGAGTCGTTTCCATCATTGTCAGTTATCAGTTATTAATTATCAGTTATCAGTACCTCCGACTGTATTGGGAGACTTGAAATACTGAATTGAATATTTTTTTCATCCCCTTTAAAGGGACAGAAGACCTTATTTATTGGCCAAAAAAATTTTTTTAAATTGGACTTTGACAATATCACTGTTGTTAATGTAACCTAAAATAGACTTAAGCAACAAATAAGTTGTTTAAATCAAAAAGGCCACTAAAGCCTATCTCTTTTAATTGCTAAGTAAGTAAATATAACTAACTAGGAAATAAGTACAATGACTGCTAAAGTAACAACCTTAGTCAATCAACCTTATAAATATGGTTTTGTCACTGATATCGAATCAGACACCATTCCTCGCGGACTCAGCGAAGATATAGTTCGTTTGATATCTGCTAAAAAGAATGAACCAGAGTTTATGCTCAACTTTCGTCTCAAAGCATATAAAAAGTGGCTGGAAATGAAAGAACCAGTTTGGGCCCAGGTTGACTATCCACAAATAGACTACCAGAATATAATTTACTATTCAGCGCCAAAAGTTCAAGACAAGAAGAAAAGTCTAGACGAAGTAGACCCTACTTTGTTAGATACTTTTGAGAAACTTGGCATTCCTCTATCAGAGCAGAAACGTCTAAGTAATGTTGCGGTTGATGCTGTATTTGATAGTGTTTCTGTCGCTACTACTTTTAAAGAAAAGCTTGCTGAAGAAGGAGTAATTTTCTGTTCTATTTCTGAAGCAGTAAAAGAATATCCAGAATTAGTGGAAAAATATCTGGGTAGTGTCGTACCAGTGGGGGATAATTTTTTTGCTGCTCTAAATTCTGCTGTATTTAGTGATGGGTCTTTTGTTTTTATTCCTAAAGGTGTACAATGTCCGATGGATTTATCTACCTACTTTAGGATCAATAATGGCGACTCTGGTCAGTTTGAGCGGACTTTAATTGTAGCAGAGGAGGGTAGTTCAGTAACATATTTGGAAGGTTGCACTGCTCCTATGTTCGACACTAACCAACTTCACGCTGCTGTAGTTGAACTTGTTACTCTCGACAACGCTGATATTAAATATTCGACTGTGCAAAACTGGTTTGCAGGGGATGAAAATGGTAAAGGTGGTATCTATAATTTTGTGACTAAGCGCGGTTTGTGCAAGGGAGTAAATTCTAAAATTTCCTGGACGCAGGTAGAAACTGGTTCAGCTATTACCTGGAAATATCCTAGTTGTGTATTAGTTGGTGACAACTCAGTGGGAGAATTTTATTCAGTTGCTCTAACTAATAATAAACAACAAGCAGATACAGGTACAAAAATGGTACATATTGGCAAAAATACTCGCAGTACAATTATTTCTAAGGGTATTTCTGCTGGAAACTCTGCTAATAGTTACCGTGGTTTGGTGAAAATGGGATCTGGTGCAAAGGGAGCGCGGAACTATTCTCAATGTGACTCAATGTTAATAGGCGATCGCGCTCAAGCAAATACTTTTCCCTATATTCAAGTAGACAATAATACTGCTAAGGTTGAGCATGAAGCTTCTACTTCTAAAATAGGAGAAGACCAACTTTTCTATTTTACTCAAAGAGGTATTTCTGCTGAAGATGCAGTCTCTATGATTATTAGTGGTTTCTGTAAGGATGTATTTAATGAATTACCGATGGAATTTGCTGCGGAAGCTGATAAATTATTGAGTTTGAAATTAGAAGGAACAGTGGGATAATGGATAATGGATAATGGATAATTGATAATTAATCCTCAGAGGTTTTAAACCTCTCATTTTAGTGCATAATGCATAACTAGAGAGAGATGGTTTTCATTATTTATTATTCATTATAAATTAATAAAATTTCTGTACTTGCTTCAATCTTATCGTTTTTAATCAGAGGTAATTAATAATTGATAATTAGCCTAAAAATGTAGGTTGGCTAGAAAGGAAGTGAAACCCAACAGCGGGCTTATTATTGCCATACTTTATAAACATCTTTCTTAATAAGGGATAGGTTATTAAGTAGTTATGCAAAATTAATTACACATACTTTCAAGCTGAAAAGCATATATTCCTGTGATTTAGGAATAAAATTAGGTAATTAATTTTACCTAGGTATTTTTGTTGTTGGGTTACCCTTACGGGAAGCAAGCTACGGTTCCTCAACCCAACCTACACTTATTAAACCATTTGACTTAATGAAAATTATTCAGAACTGTTTCAGAGGTAAACATGATTAAAGAAAATAGTGAAGTTATATTATCTGTTAAAAACTTAACAGCTAATGTAGAAGGAAAAGAGATTCTCAAAGGTTTGAATCTAGAAATTAAGGCTGGAGAAATTCATGCCATTATGGGTCCGAATGGTTCCGGCAAAAGTACCTTTTCTAAAGTATTGGCAGGTCATCCTGCTTACGAAGTTACAGGTGGAGAAGTAACATTTTTAGGCAAAAATTTATTAGAGATGGAGCCAGAAGAACGTTCATTAAATGGCGTTTTCTTGGCATTTCAATATCCTCTAGAAATTCCTGGAGTGAGCAACTTAGATTTTTTGCGAGTTGCTTATAATACGAAACAAAAACATCAAGGATTAGAAGAATTAGATGCTTTTGATTTTGACGATTTGGTACGGGATAAATTAGATATTGTCAAGATGAAACCAGAATTTTTAGACCGCAGTTTAAATGAAGGTTTTTCTGGTGGGGAAAAAAAGCGAAACGAAATCTTACAAATGGCATTGCTAGAACCAAAATTAGCAATTTTAGATGAGACAGACTCAGGGTTAGATATTGATGCTTTGAGGATAGTAGCAAACGGAGTAAATCAATTAGCAAATGAATCAAATTCTCTGTTAGTAATTACTCACTATCAACGTTTATTAAACTATATTGTGCCAGACTTTGTTCATGTTACCGAAGGTGGTAGAATTATTAAAACTGGTACAAAAGAACTAGCATTAGAACTAGAAGAAAAAGGTTACGATGATGTAATTGAAGCAGCACAAATAGGGGCTTAAATAATTAATAATTAACAATTAATAATTAATAATTACCTCTTCTGATTTCTTAGAAATAAGCAGAAACCGTGAATTGTTTCCCCCTACTCCCTACTCGCGAAGCAAAGGGTGCAGACATTTTTCAATCCTAAAACCCCTTGAAAGTCTACTTTTCCCTATTCCCTGTTCCCTGTTCCCTGTTCCCTGTTCCCTAATTTTGATAATTGGTATAAAAATTATGCAAGTGTCCGTAAAACCAGAGGTATCTTATTTAGAAAAATTACTCGAAGAATCTTGTAAAAGAGTTTCTTCAACTGTACCGCGGGAATTTCCTCTAGATCCAAAAATGGCAGCTTGGTTACAACAAGTACGCGATCGCGCAGCAACCTGGGTGCGTGAGTTAGCTTTTCCGACTAAGCGAGATGAAGAATGGAAGTTTACTGACTTATCTGCAATGATGAAGTTAGGTTTCCAAGCACCTGCTCCAGTAAACTTGGATGCTTTGAATATCGCTCCATTTATTTTACCGGAAGTAGCAAATAGTCGGTTGGTATTTGTCAATGGGGTATTTGCACCTAAGTTATCATCGGTGACAGATATAGAAAATAGGGTATTTGTGGGTAACTTGGGGCAGTTACCGAGCGAATATCAAGACCGCATCGGAGATTATTTGGGGCAACAACAGGGGAGCAAAGAAGTATTTACATCCTTAAATACTGCTGGTTTAACTGATGCAGCAGTAGTATGGTTGCCAAAAAATCAGGTGGTAGAAAAACCAATACATCTATTATTTATTGCTACTCAGACGGAAGTTCCCATATTGACTCAGCGTCGTTGTTTGGTAGTAGCGGAAAGTAATAGTAGTGCGAAAATAGTTGAGCATTGCGTGACAGCAGAAGTAATTTGTCCAGAAGCACCAATTTCTCATCCCTATCTGACAAATACTGTTACAGAAATATGGGTAGAGGAAAATGCAGAAATTAATCATACCAGGGTGCAACGAGATGCAGGAGCAGCATTTCATATTGGCAAAACAGCGATCGCTCAAGCTAAAAATAGTCGTTATACCTGTAATGCTATTCATCTAGGAGGAAGGTTATCTCGTCATAATTTAGAAGTTGCTCAAATGGGTGAGGGAACGGAAACTAATCTTTATGGTTTGGCATTTATTGGCAACGAGCAAGAAGCGGATACTCACAGCAGCATTATTTTGAATCATCCCAATGGTGTGACTGACCAACTTTATAAATGCATTGTTGACAATAAAGCGCATTCTGTATTTAATGGCAAAGTCTATGTTTCTCAAACTGCTCAGTTGACAAATGCTGCTCAGTTAAATCGTAATTTATTACTTTCTTCTGGTGGAAGAGTTGATACAAAACCTCAGTTAGAAATTATTGCTGATAATGTTCAATGTTCTCATGGAGCAACTGTTAGTCAGTTAGATGATGATGAGGTATTTTATTTACAGAGTCGAGGTTTGAGTCAAGAAGCAAGTCGCAACTTATTAATTGATGCTTTTGCCGCAGAAATTATTAACAAGTTGCCCTTACCTTCTTTAGAACACATTTTAAAACAATGTGTCGCTTGTAAAGTTTAAAAGAAGGAGGAAGGAAGAAGGAAGAAGATGAATTAAAAAGTTGATTTAGACTTATGTCATGGAAAAAGATAATCTGGGAAAATTCACAGGAGTATTTCTAGTCAAAATCTAGTAGATGAGAAATATCAGGAAAGTAGACCTTTGATTTTTCAACTAGACAAAATATCTAAATTTGAGAATTCTGCCTTTTTGTCTTTTACCATCTGGGAAAATTCACAGGAGTATTTCTAGTCAAAATCTAGTAGATGAGAAATATCAGGAAAGTAGACCTTTGATTTTTCAACTAGACAAAATATCTAAATTTGAGAATTCTGCCTTTTTGTCTTTTACCATCTGGGAAAATTCACAGGAGTATTTCTAGTTAAAATCTAGTAGTAGACCTTTGATTTTTCAACTAGACAAAATATCTAATTTGAGAATTCTGCCTCTTACAATTTCTTTCCCTGGTAATAGAAAAAGAAAAACTTGCAAAAATGACCAAAAAATCAGCTCTCAAACTTCCCCTTTCAAGGGGATAAAAAAGAAAATTCTGATTTGCTTCACCTCCCTATTATTGGAGGTACTAATAACTAATAACTCATAACTGAAAAGATGACTATTATTCAAGAAAGAACTTTAGCAGATAAAGTACGAGAAGATTTTCCGATTTTAAATCAGGAAATAAATGGTAAACCACTGGTTTATTTAGATAATGCTGCGACTTCCCAAAAACCCCTAGCAGTTATCAATGCTTGGCAAGAATATTACCTCAAATATAATTCCAATGTGCATCGTGGTATTCATACCTTAAGCACAAAAGCAACAGATGCTTATGAAGGAGCAAGAGATAAAGTAGCTGCTTTTGTAAATGCGGCATCTCGGAATGAAATTATTTATACTCGCAATGCTAGTGAAGCTATTAATTTAGTTGCTTATTCTTGGGGTTTAAATAACCTCAAATTAGGAGACGAAATAATTGTCTCAGTCATGGAACATCATAGTAATTTTGTTCCTTGGCAAATGATTGCCCAAAAAACTGGAGCAGTTTTAAAATTTGTCGAATTGACTGAAACGGGAGAATTTAATTTTGAACAATATAAAACTCTGGTTTCAGACAAAACAAAATTAGTAGCAGTTGCCCATATTTCTAACGTTTTAGGTTGTATTAACCCAGTCAAAGAAATTTGCTCAATCGCTCATCAAAATGGAGCTAAAGTATTAATAGATGCTTGCCAAAGTGTACCTCATTGTGTAGTAGATGTGCAAGAAATAGATTGTGATTGGTTAGTAGGTTCCGGTCATAAAATGTGCGGTCCAACTGGCATAGGTTTTCTCTATGGAAAATTGGAATTACTAGAGGAAATGCCACCATTTTTAGGAGGTGGTGAAATGATTTCCGAGGTATTTATTGACCATTCCACTTATGCAGAATTACCTCATAAATTTGAAGCAGGAACACCAGCGATAGGGGAAGCGATCGCTCTTGGTGCAGCAGTAGATTATTTGACAAATATAGGTATGGAAAAAATCCATAACTATGAAGCAGAATTAACTACTTATTTATTTGAGAAATTAGATCAAATTCCTCAAGTTAATATTTACGGACCTCAACCAAATATTCATGGTGAAGTTAGAGCAGGATTAGCATCTTTTACGGTAGAAAATATTCATCCGAATGATTTATCAACAATGTTAGATGAAGCAGGGGTAGCGATTCGTTCCGGTCATCATTGTGCTCAACCTTTGCATCAATATTTAAAGATTTCATCCACAGCAAGGGCAAGTTTATATTTCTATAATACTCGTGATGATATTGATGCTTTTATTGTTGCTTTGAAAGATACGATAGAATTTTTTAGGAGCATTATGGGTTAAAGAAAAATTTGGGTTTAATACTTAAGAAAAGCAAGAGGGACTCGGTAGAATGTAATTAATTTTGTGTACCTGCTGAATTATACATAATCCGAATGAAAAGTCGTCATTGCGATGACAGGAAGGAATCTCAGGGGTTGCGAGAGATTGCTTCCTTCCACTCCGTTCCACTCGCAATGACTTACAATAACTAATTATCGGGATTTGATATTACGTCTACCTAATTAGATGTTGGGTTTTGTACCTCAATCCAACCTACAAAAATGTAATTAATTTTGTGTACTTGCTGAATTATACCTATCTAATTATATGTTGGGTTTCATACCTCAACCCAACCTACAAAAATGTAATTAATTTTGTGTACTTGCTGAATTATGCCTATCTAATTATATGTTGGGTTTCATACCTCAACCCAACCTACAAAAGTGAGTAAAATTATAAAATTTTTTCCAAGTATATAGAGGCTATATGTATGAGAGAGTGGAATCTAAATAAACTTATAGTTATTAACTTAATTGTTTTGAATGTTGCGATTATTTTCCTAGCAGTAGCATTAATTTTTTCACCCAATCAAACTTTAGCAACTTCTATCCCTAAACCTCAAGGAAAAACAGAGTCAAAAATTGAATTTATAAATTCAGAAAAGTTAAGTCAGGGTAGGGGGATAAAATATGAGTATAAAGTTGAATATCAATTTGGTTTTCCTCAAAGCGAGGAAGAAAGAGACAACTATACAAAAGCTTTAAATGAAGCTGGAAAAGATGGATGGGAATTAAGTCAAACTGACGTTGTTTTTAATCCTACTAACGGACAAGGGTTGTATATTTTGATTTTTCAAAGACAGAAATAAGTATAAGTAGGTAGGCAAAAAAATTTCTAAAATGCTATATACCCACATCTGAGGAAAACTTAAACTTTATACCACAGAGCATTATAATAAGTTATACAAAAATTTTCGTTTGTAGTAGGGCTTTAGCCCGAAGTATAGATATTACTCAAGCCCTACTAAGAAGCTCTAATTATAACTATTCAACTGGACATGATATAGTTCCTAATTTAGTCACAGCAATAATTTTACTTTTGACCAAAAAAGCAGGTCTCAAACCTCCCCTATTAGAGGATGAAAAAAAATCTTATTCAGTATTTCAATCCCGATGTTTCAGTCAGAGGTACTGATAACTGATAACTGAAATGACTTCAGCTATAATTCTATTTTTGTGCTACAACCTCAATGATTTCTGTATCCATAATCATTTTGCTATTACTAACTAAATCTTCGTGTTTATTAGTATTCAGAGTAACAGTGATTTTATTGCTACCTGGTTCTAAACTTCCCAGATAATACCAATTGCCATAAATTCTAGTTATTTTTTTGTCATTGATATATAAATGAGCATGACCTTCATTAGGGTTACTACTTTGGTTCACTGTTTCCGGGGCTAACTTAAAGTTAGTTAGTTTTAACTCTAAATTCCATCCTTTCATGGTATCTTGATAAACAAATAAATCTACTTCAGGAACTGGTTTTCCTGTGGGAATTTCTATCTTTTTATGACTATGATTCATGTGACTGTGAGATTTATCAGCAACTAAATAATTAGTCGAAGAATTGACTGTGGAAGCAATTCCTAATCCAGCGGTTAAAATTAGTATTGTGGATGTTAGCTTGAATATTTTCTTCATCTTTGTTTTTTCTATGGTTTATTATTAGTCCGCATATTATATAGAAGAATAGTAAAAATATCAAAAGACAAACTGTCATAGTTATCAATTGAAAATTTAATAATTTATTATAAATAATGGTTGTAAATCAAAACAAGTGTCGGGTAAGTAAGCAAGTTATTCCAACTTCAAGGCAGAAATAGGTTAAGACTATTTTCTCTATATTAAAGAGGGGTCAAAACAAATAAAATTGTTGGGCATCTAACGTAAGAATCAGCCGTACCAGAAGATATAGCAGAAAAAGTTTTTATACCATGTCACGATAATTACTGATACATACTTATTTATCCTGATACATTCCTTTCTTCTATCTCCTGACTCCTCTTATAACTGTTTAACTGGAAATGATATAGCGTTTTTCAGTCTAATGAGGTACATATATTTTTATGTTGTATTCTATTCCCTATTCCCTAAAACCAAAGAATTTTGTACCTCACCAGCATGGGAATTACTATATTAATTTTGCCAGGTTTATAAAAGGCTTCTATAATGTCGAGAAGTGAGTTTTTTATAATGAAGTTAAGAGTACCAATAGAAAATAAAATCAGGTAAAATAAAAGTAGTTAAAAAAGGAGTGTGATATGGATAGGGAACAAATTAAGCGTATTTATGAGCAAGTAGCATCGAAAATAATTTACGATAGAATCGAAAATCGTGAATCATATTTGGTATTTGAAAGAAAACTATTGCAAGCATATAGAAATAGTGAAGAGGCTAGCAGAAAATACTATGAATTAGAAATGCTAATCAGAGAGTCCAGTAAATCTACTGTAAAATAGAAGTATGTGTTTTTTGCTGATTATGATAATCTATTCACCAATTTATATTAGTAATTGGTGATTTTTTTTCCAATAAGATGAGGGAAAATGTCAAAAAAAAGCTGTCATACTGTAAAATTGAAGATAAAAAGAATAGAAAAAATTTATGCCAAAAACTCAACCCTATCAACCTTTTTTGCTCCGTTTATTTCACAGTATTAATGCTTTATTGGTAATCGCTTCTGTAATTACAGGGTTTTTGGTTTACGATAGTTGGGATGGTAGATTTGGCAAAGTCGGTTTGACTATCAAAAACCGTAGTTTAATAGATATCCATGGAACTTTTGCTTTTGCTTTATTCTTTGTATTTTTGGGATTTATTATAGTTAGCATTAAACTCGGCAGAAGCCGTTTAGTAAAATCAGATGATTGGCAAAAATTGACAAATAACGTAGGCAAAAATATTTGGTGGTATAGACTGCATCGCGTAGTCAATACCACAATTTTATTCTCAGCAATACTATCAATAGCTTCAGGGAAATTTCAAAATGAAAATTGGTTGCCTAATGGTGAAATATATCATTTTTGGTACTCCCTACATCTGATAGGTTGGCTAATCATATTATTCGCGATCGCTACTCACTTATTAATGAGTGCTAAAGTAGGTGGATATCGTCTAATTTTATCCATGTTTAATGCAAAATATCTGCCCCAAGAAAGTCCGAAATTATGGCCAGAAAAAATTATGGCTTGGTTAAAACACCCGAGATGGTAAGTCAACAATTAATAATTACATCTTCTGCAATAGAAGGATTGGGTTAAAATAATTTTTTTCTTATCTTGGTCGATTAGATATAGTTAGGTAACTAATCCATCTCTTGATAGCTTTTCTTCCATGAATGGAGAGACTTTATACTTTGATTTTTCGGTAATCTAAAAATCAGACATAATTATGAAGATATTAATATTAATACAGCGGATTTTATCTAATACTATGGGCAGTTTGTGTTGCAACCAACACTAAAATGACAACACCTCTGTTAAAAAGAAGCTAAGACTCTTAATCTATAATTTTTGATATTTTGAATATGTTTTCTCAAAGTTTCTAGCTTGTATTATGGTAACTAAGAATAACTCGGTTGAAATGCGACTTGACCAATTTCTCCTCTAGGTAGAATTTGAATTCTAAATACCATTCCCAATACCTAAAACACCTAAAAAATGAATTTAATTGGCCAAGAATTCCAACCAATAGCAGCGATCGCCACAACTCCTACAGCAGCAAAATTATTAGAACCTATTTTTCAAACATTGGGGACAACTTTGTAAATACCAGAGTCTTGCCAAAAAATGGTAAACTTTTCTTCTCACATCTAGGTTTACACTGAGTCTCTGAAAAATAATCTTAACTATTTAGCCAAGCTTTGTAGTGCTATTATTTTTTGTCTTCCTAATAGTAAAGTTGTAAAGTGTAACAGCTTAACATTAATATTTGAAATCTGGAAACTGAAATTAAGTAATACAAAATGAATAAAATTTGCATAATTATACTTAGTATAAATACAGTATAAATACATATTTTTAAAGATTTGGTAAGGTTTATTGATACCCCATTGATAGACCCTTTTACAATAGAATAAATTGTAACTAAGCTTAAAGTTAAATAATTTTACAAATAACAGGAAATTAACAAAATATATTGCCAACTAAACTACTAACAACTGCTGCTGCTGCTACTACAGCGATCGCTACTACTCTATCTTTTGCCTCTGCTGCACAAGCAATCAGTTTAGATTTGAGTAGTTCTGCCACCGGATTAAACTTAGGTTCTACAGGGATAACATACGATGTATCTATTGGTGGAGGCACCGGAACTATAGATGGTAATTTTTCCGGTGGTGGTGGTAGTAGTGTAACTGTTACATTCAGCGAAGCCATTGATTTGCTTGTAACTGCTCCTGATGTAAGTTTACCTTTTAATGATTCAACGGATCGAGCAAATCTACTTGTTAGTCCTAGTAGTAGTATTTCCGTATTAGATCTTGAAAATGAACTTGCTCTACTTACTCCAGTAACCTCTAATCTTAGCTGGACATACTCCCCTGTGTATCCTAATCCTGAAGGACGACCATTAAATCAGGAGTGGTCTCTCAGTGCTTTAGATACTGAAACTTTCACATTTTCTATTAACACTTCCAACGGTTCCCACACTATTGCTAAATTTGATGCTGTAGCTACAGTCAGCCCAGAAGAAACTCCTGAACCTACCTCAATTATCGGCCTCTTCGCCCTTGGCACATTTGGCGTTCTCAACCGTAAAGGCAAGAGAAGCTAACAGAGTATAGTGTATTTGTAGTGGTATTTTTAGTTCATCATGTTTTTAAACAGTTTGTGTTGCAACCAACACTAAAATGACAACACCTCTGTTGAAAAAAAGCTAAAACTCTTAATCTATAATTTTTGCTCTTTTGAATATGTTTTCTCAACATCCCTACCTTCTTTTATAGGAGGTGGGTTAACTGCGTTGAATTTATGCGACTTGACCAATTTCTCCTATAGATATAACTTTAGTTATAAATACCATTCTCAATACCTAAAATACCTGAAACATGAATTTAATTGGCCAAGAATTTCAACCAATAGCAGCGATCGCCACAACTCCTACAGCAGCAAAATTATTGCAACCTATTTGTCAAACATTGGGAGCAACTCTATGGATACCGGAGTCTTGTCAAAAAACAGTAAACCTCTCTCTTAACACTCAGGTTTACACTGACTCTCTGAAAAATCATCTGCCAAATATTTGGCAAAACTATTGCGCAATAGTTTTTTGTCTTGCTAGCGGTGCAGTAGTCCGTTTAATTTCTCCACTTTTGCAAGATAAATATCGCGATCCGGCAGTAGTTGTTGTCGATGAAGCAGGTAAATTTGCCATTAGTTTATGTAGCGGACATCAGGGAGGTGCCGATAAACTAACCAATATACTCGCTCCACTCCTGAATGCTACCCCAGTTATCACAGGAGCATCTCATAATTTAGAATTACCTGGTATAGATATTTTAGGTAAACCTTATGGTTGGCAACCTGGGGAAGGTGACTGGAATAAAGTTAGTGGAGTCGTTGCCAGAGGAGAAACTGTACAAGTGCTTCAGGAAGTAGGTTCGACATTGTGGCAAAAGCATCTACCAGATCAACATCCATTTTACTTTGAATTTCCAGAAATAGGCGAACCATCCCCTACCCCCAAAGCAAGAATTTGGATTAGTTTTACTCAAAGAAAGTTTTCGCCAGATTCAGATTTACCAAAAGTGCAGTGGCACCCGCGAGTTTTGTGGGTAGGGGTTGGTTGCGAAAGAGGAACTTCCAAAAAATTAATTGCCAGTGGTATCGAGCAAGTGTTTCGCGCTCATCATTTAGCAGAACAAGCGATCGCTGGTATTGCCACTATTAATATTAAAGCTGATGAAATAGGATTAGTAGAATTTTGTCAGGAACGAAATTTACCTTTACGGACATTTCCAGGGGAGTTATTAAACTGTGTTGAAGTTCCTAATCCTTCTAAGATTGTTGCAGCCGAAGTGGGAACTTCTAGTGTTGCTGAAGCAGCAGCAATTTTAGGAACAAAACAGGAGCAAGACAAGGATTTTCACGGATGGCAAGACACAGATTCTCACGGATGTACGGATGATTCGTTTTCTTTACTTCAACAGGGAGAAAAACAAGACCAAGACACAGATTTTCCCGGATGTAATGATGATTCCTTACCTCAACTTCAACAGGAAGAAAATATCTTAAAATTATCCACAAATTTATTAGTTAGTAAACAAATATTCCGCCTCGAAGGTGAACCAGGAGCAATGACTATTGCTGTTGCTTTAGCTGAAAAAGAATATACAGGCAGAACTGGAAAATTATTATTAATTGGCACCGGTCCTGGTCAACTAGACCAGATGACATCCGCAGCTAAAACTGCCGTTAGTTATGCAGATGTTGTGATTGGTTATTCTCTTTATATTGACTTGATTCAACCATTATTAAATCCAGGTCAAATAGTCGAAAAAATGCCAATTACTCAAGAAAGACAACGAGCAGAAAGAGCAATTGAATTAGCAAACTTTGGTTTAACTGTGGCAGTAGTTTCTTCTGGAGACTGTGGAATTTATGGCATGGCAGGATTAGTTTTAGAACAGCTTCGAGCAAAAGGTTGGGATGGGAAAATTCCGGCAGTAGAAATATTTCCAGGAGTTAGTGCTTTACAGTCCGCTGCATCGAGAGTTGGTGCGCCTTTGATGCACGATTTTTGTGCTATTAGTTTGAGCGATTTATTAACACCTTGGGAGGTAATAGAAAAACGTTTGATTGCTGCTGCAATGGCAGATTTTGTCGTAGCAATTTATAACCCTAAATCTCAGAATAGAACCGAGCAATTAGTTAAGGCTGTGAATATTTTTTTAGAGTATCGTCAACCGGAAAATCCAGTAGCAGTTGTTCGGGCAGCTTATCGAGAAAATGAAGAAATTACTTTGACAAGTTTGGGGGAATTATTAGAAGTTTCAGTTGATATGTTGACTGTAATTTTAATTGGTAATCAATCTACAGGAACTTATAATAATTGGATAATTACACCAAGAGGTTATTTAGGGTAATTTCAGTTATCAGTTATCAGTTATCAGTAGCTTGTGGAATAAGGAGGCTTGAAATACAGAATCTTCTTTTTTTATCATCACCGAAAGATGAGGCGTAATATCAAATACGCTCGCAACAGAAGTATCATAATAAACCGGGTTTGTTGGAGGTAGATACTATACAGTGGGGCATTTCAGACAAACCCGGTTTCTGGGTTAATTTATAATATAAAAGTGAAATGTTAAAATAGGGATAATTAATTATGGATACCGATAATATTGTTAGTATTACAACAGATGGAAAACTTGAATTACCGCCAAAAATTCAACGCCAAATTAAACCAGGCGATCGTTATAAAGTTTCAATTAGAGAAGATTCAATAATATTAGAAAAAGTTCAGCCACCCCTGGACTTAAATGATTGGTTTCGACGCATTGAAGAATTAGGACTAGATCCAAACCAACCTTCTCTTCAAGAAATTAGTGAAATGGTAAAAGAAGTCAGACGGGAACCGAAGTTTAATAAATGAGAGTTGTTCTAGATGTAAATGTAATGTTAAAAGCAGTGCGACTTGATATAATAGAATCTATCACTTCCTCAAATTTAATTAAAAATATGAACACAACAATTCCTATTCAATTACCAACAAAGGAAATAAATATTATTCCAGAAATAGCAGCTTGGGATTTAGGAATGGGAGAATCAGAAGTATTAAGTCTAGCTCTTAATACTCCTAATTTTGCAGTTATTATTGATGATAGGGCAGCACGTCGTTGCGCTCGTACTTTTGGTATTGCTACTATCGGAACAGGTGGAATACTAATATTAGCTAAACAACGAGGAATTATTCCTTTAGTATCTCCAAGAATTGAATCTTTGCTTGATGCAGGTTTGTGGTTATCCGATAATTTAATCAATTTGCTCAAGCAAAAAGCTGGTGAGTAATTATGATTTTTATGAATTTGAAAATGAGAGTTGTTCTAGTGGTTATTTTCCTGCTAAGTAGGCAGTTCTAATTAAACGTCAAAAAAAATGTAGGGGCGGGTTTAAGCGACAGCATTGACGTAAGCGCAATCTAGTTCTCAAAACCCGCCCTCTAATTATGAAGCAACCGCTCTCACCTAATATTTATAACCTTGATAACTCTACTTGCGCTTTAACTTGGAACCAGCACCAACAGCACCAACAGCTAATAAACCTAAAATTGAAGCAGGTTCGGGTGCAGGGACTGGGCTAGGTGATTGAATTTGCTGAATATCTGCAATAGTAAAATCATCAAATGCAAAAACATCTCCCTGTCCAGTAGTTGTTAAAAATTCAAAAGACGTAAATACTTCAGAAGCATCTTCTGCAACTAGACCAAAAAAGATAACTGAACCATCTGTACTTCCAAAGCTTCCCCCTGTATTTGGCACTGTAAACTGTTGTGTTGTTCCGTTGGATAGTTCTACAACAAGCTGACCGCCAAAATCACCAATGTCAATACCGTAGAAACCAAAAGCTGCAATTTCTGTACTAAAGTCTACTTGAAAGTTATTAGAACCACCTGCTGCTACTTGCCAGAAGTTAGTACCAGAAGTAGCGTATCTACCAAATCCATTAGTGCTGCCAACAGGAACAGAGCTTACCGATCCATTACCACCAGAAAGAGTAGCCGTAAGATTTCCTGTTGAACCAGGGAAAACTAAATTTAACGGATCAGTTGTATTTGCAGCAAATCCTTCAAAATCCTCTGTTCCTATTCCAACTAAATTAGAGAGGAAATCAGATTCAGCAGTGGAAGCATTGGGAGTGGAACTCAAAGGTACAAAGGGACTATTATTCAAGTCTTCTCCAAAGAAAATTTGAAACGCCTGCGCAGGAGCATTTCCAAAACTTACCATAGCACCAAAAGCAAGGGTACTAGAAGCGATGAATTTGGTTAATTTGAGGCTTTTTACAGCAACAGTAGCTAAAGTATTTTGGTGTGATTGAAAATTATTCATTGTTATTATCCAAGTGAGTTTTTAGTCGATTTTGGAGATGCACACTTTGGATAGGTAGGCATAGATGGATCACAGTAACTTTGACTCCTCTATCATTACATATTGAGCACTATCAAAGTTTCATCCTTAACCTTGTAAATATACTGGCATAACTATTTTAGAAAAAGCAAGTGTTTATTCAAAACTTTACTGAATCTTCATAAAACAGGCAAAAATCATGCCAAACTTTACTGAATCTTCATCTGAAAGTACCTATTGATTACATCAATTTTTCCTCAATGTAAATGATTTATTCGTAACTTCACTGAATCTTCATAAAACAAGCAAGAATCATGCAAAACATTACCAAATCTTGACATTAAAGTATTTGTAGTTACCATCAAATTTTCCTAAATGTCAACTCTTTTTCCGTAACTTTACTGAATCTTTAAAAATCGGGAGAACTGTTTGAAATTGTAGGATATGTTTTCTATCATCATTAATATAGAATTCTGTTAGAAAGTCGTCCGCAGCGACAATAGGAAGCAATCTCGCACAACCCCTGAGATTGCTTCTTTCCACTCCGTTCCAGTCGCAATGACGTAGTTGTTTTCCCACCTACCTACTTATTCTGAATAGCTAATTATAGAGAAACCGAATAATCAAACTTATACCAACAAACAACAAAAACAACAAAACCACCCTGCGAAATTTCTCCTCTGGCAACCTTTTTCTCAACCTACTACCAAAATTAATACCTATAGCAACAGGCAAAATACCCACTACAGCAATACCTAACAGAGATGGCTGAAGCAATCCAATTTTACCCAATAGAAACAGCATCACCATACTTGAAAGCGTAAAAGAAAGATTGATCGCTTGTACAAAAGTCTCTTTATTTATGTCTAAAGCGAGTAAAAATGGCAAAATAGGCATAATCTGAGAACCCGTGACACCATTTATTACCCCTGTTATCAATCCTACAGGAACAGTCAGCCATATTCTCATTTTCTCAGAAAGGATAATAGGTTTTGAGCGCAACGCCCATAAAGCATAGAGAAATAGAATAGCTCCCAGAATAGCTCGACTAATTGCACCTTCTATAGAATTAAGAACATATACCCCCAGAAGTAACCCTGGGAAAGTCGAGACATAAATAGGCCAAAAATTACTAACTGCATCTTTAAACCTTCCAGCTTGTGACATTACTAAAAGGTTACTTGAGAGGGAAGGTACAATAACTAAAGGTATAGCTATTTTCGGATCGAGAAAAGTTGCCATAGTAGGCAAACATATAGTTGAAAAACCTAGTCCTGTAATTCCTTTGAGAAAAGCTGCAAAGAAAAATGATACATATATGGAAACTACTGTCTGGAGATTCATCTGTCATATCAAGTACGGAATGTGGGTTATAAAAAAGTCTTTGTTTATACTTGACTAAATATAGCAGCGCTAAAGCGCAACATACTTATAATTAAGCTAGTAGTTGGGCTTTAGCCCAGATAGATATTTAGCGGGCTAAAGCCCAACTACAAACTAATACTTTTTTATAACTGATTATCCACAATTCGTAGCTCCCCCTCCGGGGGCACATGATATAAGGTTATTGGGACTGAAACGGAGTGGAAGCAAGCAATATCAGGGTTTTCGGGATGACTTTCCTTTAGTCGCAATAACAACTTTTTCAGCAAAATTAATGCCAAGTTATATTTCACAGATAAGCCGATCGCTTTACCACTTGCAGAAACTAATAGTTGAGCGTCGGAACTGAAATTGAGATTTTTAACTGAAGCATCATTATCGAGTGTCTGAAGTAACTCACCAGTTTCTGGATACCAAAGTTTGATAGTTTTTTCAGTGCCTCCAGAAGCTAATAGTTGACCATCGGGACTAAAACTGACACTTTCAATCCAACCACGATGTCCGCGCAAAGTTCGGAGTAGTTTACCGTTTTCATTCCACAGAATTACGTTGCCATCTGCACTCGCTGATGCCAATATTTTACCATCTTTGCTCCAACTTACATCTGCTTCATAAAACTGATATAAAACGTCATAAGCGCGACATTTTAATGTTTACTTCTTGCTTCCACTGAGGCCGTCGGCAGTTACTCATCCACAGGCATTTTCATGTCGTCTACAGCCGAAACGGTCAAGCCGACCGCATCTCTCAAATTTATACTGGCGTCATATAATTGCCAATTTTCAATAATTTTTTCTCTAACTATATTCTCTACTAAATCAGCTTCAGAATAATTTTGAGAATGCTCGACAGCCAATTCTAGGATTAACTGACAAACTTTTTGAGTTAAAAATGGCTGCCCTCCAGTCCAATCTAAAACCGCAGACATTACCACCTCATAATCATTAACTTTTCCCATTAAACCTAAAGTTAATGGTTGAACTTCATCTATTTTAAAACCAGTTAACTCAATTGCTTTATCAATATTAAAAGGAATACGTCGTTTATCCCTAATTAAATCTGAAGGGGTTGCCACTCCCATCATTACAAAAGTTATCCGTTCATATTTTGGTTGTTCTGCTCGTCTATTATAAAAATCTCTAATAACAGCAAAAAAATCATCAACACTAAAAGGCAAACTCAATATACTATCAACTTCATCAACAAAGATTACTATTTTTTCAGCAACTTTATTTAACAAAAAATCTCCAATAAACTTACTGAATTTTTTGATATGAGATAACTTACTATAAGTTTCCCACCAATCATCAATATTAAAGATATAATTTAATTGTAAATTGCTAACAATACTATCAATTATTCCCGCATACCATTCACTAGGAGTAATTTCAAAAGTACCAATTTATGTCATATCAATAGTAGCACAAAAAATACCCTCAGCTTTTAGTCTTTGAATAGTTCTTACTCGCAAACTTGACTTACCCATTTGTCGGGAGTTCAATACATAACAAAAATCACCCGCTTTTATACCTTCATAAATGTCTTCGTCAGCCTGTCGTTTCACATAACTCTGAGCATTAATGGGTAAACAGCCACCTAAATGATATGGGTAATTATTCATAAAAGAAAATTAGGATATCCCTACTATAGCAATCATATTTCAGTTGTAATATTTTAGTGGTAATTAGGAGTCATGAGTCGGAATATAAAAGGATTTTGATTTATCTTATATCATGTTTAGTAAAACAGTTATAATTAAGCTCGTAGTTTGGCAATATCCCTAATACTAAGTATTGTAAGGGCTAGAGCAAAACTACAAACAAAAACTGTATTATTAAGTAATTATCCGAACATGATATTAATTGTTCTTAAATATCTCATAAATCATTCCTGATTACTATAATTTTTATTTTTGTTAGTCAGATTTTTTGAGGAAAATTCTCTGTTAAAAAAAGTTGTAGCAAAATTTTATGAAATGCACATAAACCCTATAAGATTGATAAAAGCTGATTAATTAACTAATAATCATTTCACAAAAATTCAATCGAAAATGTCTACAAAATCTTGGACTCATCGCCATATTCTATCTTTAGCAGAATTTACACCCAAAGAGTATAACATCATACTACAAACAGCAGCCAGTTTTCAAGAAGTTCTGGGTCGCCGAATGAAAAAAGTACCTGCATTACAAGGTCAAGTAGTAGCAAATTTATTCTTTGAACCCTCAACACGCACCCGTAATAGTTTTGAATTAGCTGCTAAACGTTTATCTGCGGATACCCTGAATTTTGCCCCAGGAACTTCCTCTCTTAGCAAAGGAGAAACTATTCTTGATACAGCAATGACTTATCTAGCAATGGGAACAAATATGATGGTCATTAGACATCGCGATGCAGGAGTTCCAACAGCGATCGCTTCTGCAATGGATAGAAACGGTTATCAAGTTCGAGTTCTTAATGCTGGAGATGGTCAACATGAGCATCCTTCTCAAGCTTTACTTGACCTATTTACTATTTGTAAGTTGTTAAATTCAACTGAACCTAGAATAGAACTTTTAGAAGGAAAAAAAATTGCTATTGTGGGAGATATTTTGCACTCTAGAGTAGCACGATCTAATATTTGGAGTTTGACTGCTTCGGGTGCTGAAGTACATTTAGCAGGAACCCCTACTTTATTACCTAAATATTTTGCCGAATTCGGTAATAATAGACCTGGTAAATTATTTGTACATTGGGAGATTGAACCTGCATTAGAAAAGGCAGATTTTGTGATGACTTTACGTCTGCAAAAAGAAAGAATGAGTCAACATTTACTGCCTAGTTTACGAGAATATCACCAACTATTCGGCATTACACGCGATCGTCTCAAACTTTGTCAACCAGGAGTTAAATTATTACACCCCGGACCTGTTAACCGAGGAGTAGAAATTAGCTCCGATCTAATGGATGACCCCCAGTTAAGTTTAATTTCTCAACAAGTAACCAGTGGTATTGCTGTCAGAATGGCTTTACTATATCTTTTAGGAGGAGGCAACACTTAGAAGTAATTAAAAAGTCAAAAGCTAAGATAAATTAATAATTTATGTAGATCATAATTTATGTATATCTAGCAATCAGAAATAATTTGTCAGATATTTATGGGTTAGACTTCTATCTTGAGCAGGTAATACCATTTCTCAAAAACTTTTCTACATTTTATTCAGCCTGGGACCCACCCCTAACCCCTCCCAGAAGGGGGAGTAGGTAGTTACATGCAACGTCCGAGAGCGAGAAGTAAAAATATGAATAATTAACATTAACTGAGCTGCTAATTAGCAAAAAGGTGATTCAACCTGTGTTAATTAATTAATAACTGAAGTATTACATAAGTATAGTATTAATGCATAGGAATTGGTATTAAGATGCCCACTACATTCACATTTTTAAAATAAATAGGTTAAATCAGTTATACTGGGTGAGATAGATATTTTTCTCAATGCAACTACTTTGTGACATAAAGACCAAAGTAAAAAATAATTTCAGGATAAAAATCAGAAATAAATATTCATAAATCCTGATTTTTCCTCTGAGAAAATCAGAATTTTGCTAGAATTAATATATTTTTGATATTAGTGGAAAAAATTTATTTCTAACACCATGAACTCTAACTTAACAGTACCATTCTCTACTAAGACACAACAAGAAAAAGATAACTTTTCTATTACTATAGCTCCTTTGTCTATTGAAGATATCTATGCTTTAGCAGATAATCCTGCCAATGGTGCTGTCGTAGTAATGAGCGGAATGGTTCGTAATCAAACAGACGGTAAATCTGTAATTGCCCTAGAATATCAAGCCTATCAACCTATGGCTATCAAAGTATTTGAACAAATTGCCGCAGAAATTCGCAGTCAATGGCCAGATATTAATACAGTGGTAATTCATCATCGGGTGGGACGTTTAAAAATTGGTGAAATTAGTGTGTTAGTGGCCATAGGTTGTCCACACCGTTCCGAAGCCTTTGAAGCTTGTCGTTATGCCATTGATACTTTGAAACATACTGCCCCTATCTGGAAAAAAGAACATTGGGCCAATGGTTCCAGTAGTTGGGTAAGTATTGGAGCTTGTGAAGTCGAGAGTGAGGAGTAGAGAAGTGGTCTGTCAATTTTCAAATAATGGGTTGAGACCCTTACTTAGAAGAAAAGGGAGAAAATTGAATGATTTATCCCTCAAATCAATCTTGACAGACCATTAGACATCTCCAGAAAAGAGGGAACACTTAACACTTAACACTTAACAGGGAGAAATAATTGATAATTTATGGATAAGAATTGATTTTATTTTTGATTTTCACACCTGTGTCTATTAGTAGAGAAAAAAGTTATTTAACCGACACAACTTCCCAATTTCCTGACCTCCCATCCAATCACTCCTCTCCATCAAAGGTCAATTGGAAACTTTCTGAAACATTTATCGTCTCTAGAATTTAGATAATAGCTAAACTATTGAGCCAGTTCCGCCGATGAGTCAATATATATCTGTACCTTGGTCTAAGGTTGAGACAACCTTTTCACAAGTGGAATTGTCACCAGAAAAACTCTCTAACTACGATCTAGTATTGCGTTGCCAACAAGGCAGTCGCCCAGATCGAACTATATTTGCCGAACTTCTACATCGGTACAAACTCCATGTAGATAAAATTCTCTATCATTTGGCCCCCGAATGGCAAGATCGGTCAGATTTGGCTCAAGAAGTTTGGATTCGTGTTTACCGCAATATTAAACGCTTACAAGAACCAGCCAAGTTCAAGAGTTGGCTAAGTCGTATAACTACTAACCTGTTTTATGATGAGTTGCGAAAACGAAAACGAATTACCCCTCCTCTATCATTAGATGCCCCTTTGGCTTTTGATGATGGTATTATTGATTGGGAAATTGCTGCAGATACTCCTGGACCAGAAGAAGAATTAACTACACAAGAGTTTTATGACCGTCTCAGGGATGCGATAGCCCAATTACCTGAAGTATTCAGAGTAACTATTGTCTTGAGAGAAATTGAGGGTTTATCTTATGAAGAAATTGCAGAAATTACTGGGGTTTCTCTAGGAACTGTTAAATCAAGAATTGCTAGAGCTAGACAAAGATTACAATTACAGCTCCAAAAATATTTGGATATTTGATGATTCAATAGGCTGAATTAAGTTATTGGATTATCTTGTAAATCACTAAAAAATTTACCTAAAAAAATTAATAAAATTTCCATATATACTTCCAAAATATCAACCTAATTTTAATCAAAAAATTTAATTGCTAGATAAATTTATTCAAAAATAAATCTCAATTCTTTAGCAGTGTTAAGTATGAGTAAAAAATTTAATTCAGATGAGTTTGATAATCAGCTTTAGGGTGAAAAAATAACTATGAAACAAGAAAGATTTGAATTAGTAAGTGCATACCTTGATGGTGAATTGACACCATCACAACGTAGCGAAGTAGAAGGTTTACTGGCTAAAGATCCAGTTGCGAAACATCTTTATCAGAGACTACTACAACTACGTTCTGAGTTTCAAAGAATGCCAATAACTCCAACAGTAGAAACTGTAGATAGAACAGTCGAACAAGTATTTGAAAAAATTGATCGTAGATCAAAACGGACTTTTATTTGGGGTGGTAGTGCCATTGCTGCTCTATGTATAGCAGTTATATCGGGGATTATTTCTGCTACTCGTTCTCCGGTAATTCAGTTAGCGGATGTATCTGATAGTGAACCTCTAAAGATAGCTTTAAATGAACCTATTATAGAAATAGTTAACCCCAGTAATCTGATGCTAACTGTTAATGAACCATTATTTCAAATTCCCCAACCCTCTGTTACACCTGTAGAAAATTAAGGCGTTGCTGAATAAATGTATGATATTCAGGAGTTAGGGGTTAGGGGTTAGGAGTTAGGAGTCAGGAGTCAGGAGTCAGAAGATAGAAAAGAGTTTTTTTTCTCACGAATAGTGGTTTCTAAATATAATTTGTAGTTAATTAAGAACTCTTCAATATCTGAATTAGATGAGGCAACATACCTAAAATCAGCAACGCCTAAATTAATAGTAATTAATAATTATCAAATGATTGTTTTACTAGAGTTACTTATACCGTTTCACGGAAGTTAAAAGTCAAAACTCAGGGATTAATATTTTATAGGTTTATAGGCTCAAAACTTTGACCCCACAGTAATTTCAGGAAATTATTTCACTTATGGGGTTTGAAACTATTTATTTGTGGCATCTCTAAAGTGAATTGGTATTACCTGTCCAAAATCCACTAGATAATAATTTACCACCAAGTAACTTTACCTTTTCGGGTAACATTAAATAGCTCCAAACAGTCCATAAATATTGTCCATCGAGTCCGAAGGTAGGAATTTTTTGTCTTTGATACTCGTTTTCTTCTGGAAGGCGTTCAGGATGATAATCCTCTAATTTATCCAACTCTAGCAAAACCTTTGGATTTTGGAATGATAATACAAATCCATGTACATGACCTTTACCATTAGTCATAGCTGGATAACCAATGGGTAGTTCATACAAAAGACCATTGGCAACTGCTGGAAAGCACTCCACAATATATTCAGTACAATAGAATTGGTAGTTTACCTCTCCTGGTTTGAGAGTACCATAGACAAATACTCTAACTTTACATCCTCCTGACGTTGCGCTTCAGTGACAACGTGAGATTCCCAAATCTCGCGTTTAGCTGCCGAATATGAAAAGGGTTTACGTGGCATTCCGTAGGACAGCTCTTCCTAAGGAGACTTTAGGTTTCTGCTTCATAGCATCTTCCTCTAAGTCTGAACCTTTTTCTGCTCTAAAGGCGCGCTTGACAGACTTAAACTGCTAGCCCAGCAGCCTTATTTATACTAAAACACTATTAGGAAAACCGCAACATTATTGATTGGTTTTTCCATCCCTCCCCTCCCGCGCTCAAGAGAGCTATCCCTTACCCATAAGTCAAATAAGTATTGCAGGGTGGTCCGTGTGGTCCGTGTGGGGATATGGTTTAAGTAGCTCGTCAGAGTTGGGAAATGGCGAAATTTCACTATTCACTTTTAGCCACCTCTGTCCGGAATGAGAAATGGCAGATTTTTCTTGACTTTCCCATCCTTCCCCCTTACAGAGGTAAGTTTTTAACAAAGGGTTCAATAATTAATAATTAATAATGAATAATTAATAATTACCTCTCCTTGAAAACGGATAGGATTGACTCAAAGGAAAAATTTTTCTTGTTTCTCCTTTAAAGGAGAGGCTTTAAACCTTAATTTTTCGGTAAGCGATCGCTTTTATTAAGTATAAAATCTCAAAAAAAGTGTCCTTTTTTATACAAAAAATAGTCTATAATTTCTCCCCACACTTCTGAGTCTCCCCACACGGACCACACTCAAAGGCATAATTATAAAAAACATCCCCTTGTAAGCATCCTCCCCATCCCCCTAGTCTTCCCTATGCTGTAAGGAATTTAACAGATGTGGGTAAAGCATAACTCAAGAGAGGGCGGGTATTCAACCAACGTAACTCATAAGTATCTGGCCATAAATCAAGTTAATATTGAACAAGGAGGATAGCTGATGGTTTATGCAGGGAGGCAACAGGCAAAAGCTGATCGGGAAAAATTATAACTATGCTTTCTCGATCTAAACTGAATTGAGCATCACAATCTAAACAAAAGTAAATTTGCTAATATGGTATTGTTATAAGTCTGAAGCGAAATTAAATTAAATTTATTCAATAATAATTATTTAATTATTTAGACCGAATCTTAGATAATCTCAGTAGTAAATGTTATGGCTTTTTTGCTTCCTCAGTTACCTCTAAGTGCTTTTTTATCAGAATTGCCTCTTGATAGTCTATTTTCTACCCAAGGGATAATGGTCATGCTATTAGCTGCTTATGCTGTAGCTATGTGGATGTTTCTGACCAGCGCCCCGAAAGTTCATACGATAATGGTTTCCGACTTGGCGATCGCCCAACAATTATATGAAGGAATGCTGGATTTACCAGTAGCAGAAGTGCCTTTACATTACTACTATAATTATGAACAAACATTAGGAGCAACTGGTATAGATCCACTCTACCTATCAAATGATTATACCAGACCTAGCACTACTAACCAAGGAACACTACCTTCAGATGGTTTGTGGTATCAATTAATGAAAAATACGCAACTACACATTATCAGTGGAGCTAGTCTTGGTGCCAAAAACCGCCAACGTCATGTTTGTTTTGATAAAGAATGTTTAGAGCAAATATTGATGCGTGTACAAATGCGAGGTCTTAAGTACAAAATTAGGTCAGAAAAACCTCTTAATTTATTGGTTAAAGACTGGAATAGTCGAGTCATAGAAATAGCAGAAGTCAAGAACTAAATATTGATAGGGAATAAGTTAATACGCATTTAAAATGCGTATTAGCAAGTCAGAAGTAATAAGAATTTTCCTTTGAATGAAGCACACAACAATAAGTCGTTTAAAGTAAGCATTCAGCTATTAGCGGTCAGCTCTCAGCAATGAAAATGAATCAAGCATTCATTGTTAACTTCTACTACATTTTCACATAATTCTTGGAAATCTCTCAATTGTTTTTTCATTCTTTAAAGGTAATATAGCTCATGGCTGATGGCTGACTGCTGAATGCTTACCGTTTAAATGCACAACAGCTTAGGGAATAGGCAAAGAAACAATTATTTATCACTTATTCTTTAGCATAACTTTAGCAGTATGAATATCGTAAGTATTCAGCAGTTAGCTATTAGCTAGCCTCCTGGGTCGGAACTACGTTAACAGTTATTGATAAGAGCAGGAGTTCATTAATGGATAATGGATAATTGATAATTACCTCGGGTTAAAACCGTTACGGAATTGAATATAAGGAATATTTTCTTTTCTCTTGGTCGATTAGATATGGCGTTTAGCTAACGCAAAACTTCGTTAACGCTGCGCGACATGAAAAGCGTTCGCGGCTCTGCAACAGCGGGAGACTTCGCCATACCTCGACCGCTTTTTCCCCTTAAAACCCTTAAAATGGGAGGCTTTAAACCTGAATTCTTTAATAATTAATAATTAATTATTAATTATTAATTATTCGGTAAAAGCAATTGAGAAATTGAGAGAGAATAAAAAATTACCGTCGAACTGCTCTCCCCTTAATCCTAGCAGAATTATTCATTAGATATAGGCGTTAATTAAAGATATAGACTTTTGGCAAGATTAGGCAACAGATATAGAAGGAAAAAGGTACAAAAAATCATTTTTTAAGTAACTTTTACAACTCTTGCTTATGTTAAATTAAAGGGGAAGTTTATTTTATGGAGATATCTATTATTAATTACTGATAACTGATAGCTGATCACTGAATTCTTAAATAAAATCAAGTAATTTTCAGCTACAAAATCATTTTTTCTTGTCAGAAATTCAGCTATGATTAGTCATATTTAAAGACGCTCCTAATACTTGAGATACCCATACTTCAAAAGAACGAACTTTATAATTAGAAAATTCTAAACCATTATTGGATATAGGTTCAACAAGAATAGTAAACATTCCTAAACGATTTCCTGCTAAAACATCAGTAAATAACCGGTCCCCTACCATAGCAACTTTTTCCACTGGTAAATTCATCGCATCAACAGCTTTTTTTAACTTACGACGAGAAGGTTTACCAGCACCAGCAATATAAGGTATACTTAGTGCCTCAGCAATTCGACCTATTCTATATTGACTGAGATTATTACTAACTAACCATAAACTTGCTACAGTTTTAATTTCTTCTACCCACAAACTCAATTCAGGAGAAGTGTCGCTATCACGAATTGACACAAGAGTTTCATCCACATCTAACACTAAACCTTGAATTTGATTTTTTTTAATAATTTCTAATGTTAGACTTAAAACTGAATCACCCAGAACTAAATCTGGCTGTAAAAGTTTACCCCAAGACATAATTTTAATAAATTTATAACGAAGAAGAAGAAATTAAAAGTCAAAAACGAGCCAAGTATAAATAGTCCAAAATTATTTATCAACAAGCTACGAATTTTGACTTTATTGCCCAGAAAAAAACAACAAACTCAACAAAATTGAGATAGTCCAGCTTTGGTAAAGTAATCTATCACTGAAAAAATACTCAAAGCCCGATCTATCAATACTTTTGACTTTTCAATTCCCCGTAGCGATGCCAGTTACTGAGATGATAACATTCTCTCTACCTCTGCAATAGCAGCCTCATGTTCCGCAGCAGTACGACTAAAAATATGAGTACCATCATAGCGAGCCATAAAATACAAATATTCTGTATCTTCTGGATTAAGAGTTGCTTCTAAACTCGCTAAACCTGGACTAGCAATAGCAGTTGGTGGTAAGCCAGTATTCATATAAGTATTATAAGGAGAAGGAGTTTCAACCTGACTATAAGTAAGAGGCTTATCTTTTGTTTGACGGATACCAAGACCATATTCTACCGTTGGGTCTGCTGCCAACCTCATACCCTTCTCTAAACGATTATTAAATACACCTGAAATTAAACCACGTTCTTCTGCAACTACAGCTTCCTTTTCTACAATACTTGCCAGACTGACCCATTCATGGAGACTCAATTTTGTTGTATTGTTCGGGTTTTTCTGATAAACTGGTAAGGCTATTTTCTCAAACTGTCCTAGCATTTGATTAATAATAGCTTCTGGAGTAGTATTCTCGGGTACTATTTTATAAGTATCTGGGAATAGATAACCCTCTAAATGAGGTATATTACTTGGTAACCATGGAAACTTATCATAGGGAATATTTTTTGTAGCAGCAATAAAATCAGCAGCAGGAAAAAAACCTTCAGCTTCCAAATATTCAGCCATTTGTTTAATTGACCATCCTTCACGAATGACATAGCTGAGTTTAACCACATCTCCCTCTAAGATTTTATCTGCGATCACGCTAAGTGGTTCGGTGGGGAATAGATTATAAGTTCCTGCTTTAAACTCTAGATCGGGATTTTGTAGACTTAACCATTTGACCCATAAATTCCAAGCTGTTGCAGAGCGAATTATACCAGCAGTTTCTAAATCTTCGCCTATTTGTTGACCATAAGTTCCCACAGGAATTTTGATTGTTACAGCATCTGCTTCTGGAGACTGAGTAGATGATGTTGCTGAAACTAGGGGTCCACTTACCCAACTCCACCAAGTCCACCCCTGCCAAGCAAAAATACCACAGCTTACAGGTAGTATGGCCAAGTAAAACAGGGCACGATTGGAAATTAGTTTAATACTTTTTTTCATTTGATTGGTTAATATTTGGCAATAAAATTGCTCTGAGCTTAGTGTGTAGTAAAAATTATCACTTGGACTATTCTAGAGTATTACTAAGTCTAATCTTTGCCTCAATGACTAGAAAATAATTTATCAAACCTCCCCCTTCAAGGGGATAAAAAAAGAAAATTCTGTATTTCAAGCCTCTCTATTACGGCTATCCATTACCCACATCTATCTTTACTTAAGATAAAACTTGACAAAAGAGAGAAGTTATATATTTGTCATTAAATAGATATTTCGGGAGAGTTAACGTATTTGAAACCTATTTAATTACATTTAATTAGAGGCTTGTTGGACGTAATTTGGCTCTCTTTCTCCCCCCATCTCCCTATCAGAACAGGGTTTCAAGACTTATGGGTAAAGCATAGCTATTACAGGAGATACTGATAGCTGATAAATGTTAACGCAACTCCTCCGCAAGAAGCTAACTGATAATTGTTAACTGAAGTGACCCTAATTTGCTAAAAGCTGCAAATGTTTTATTCCATACCATCGAAAAGTTTATCTTCTAGCATTGCTTGAACCATTGGCTGAATTTGCTTAAATTCTTCTTCTGAAAGTAACTCCAGTTTTCCATTATCACTTTTACGAGCTGGAATCAAAAATGGATCTAATGGTGTATATATAGCGTATTTCCGATCTTCATACAAAAAAGTCGCTAGTTCTTCGTAATATTCGCTTGCTTCGTCATCTTCATCCAGTTCATCTAGTTCTTCTTCATCCCATTCTGGTAACTCCCCAGTCACAGTTAAAGTTATCGCCGTTCTTTGCAGGATGAGGTTTTGTTCTTCGAGGACGACTTTAGCGGTATCAAAAATTTGGTCAATTTCTGATTCGTCATCTATAGGGATACTTGCTTGTTCTACATCTTTTGGCCCCCAAGTAAATATTTCTACAGGTAGGTCTAATGGTAGTAACATTACATACTCTCGACCGTTTAACTCTAGAGAATACTCTATGGTACAATGTAGCGATCGATCTATCTCATCAGTTAGGGTGATATAGGTTTCTTGAAATTGTCCATTGTCTTGTGATTCTGGGGATGAAAACATTTTGGGTATGGGTGATTATTTGTTCATCTAAAAAAAATCGGTAGTTGGGAACCCCTTTTCCTTGATTAAGGGTCTGAAAAATACCGGGTGCAAGTTTGTGTGTATTTCAACACTTAAGACTTTTGCCGAATTATACTCTCCATATGATACATCTTTTTCCACTATTTTAACAATTAACTATTATTTATAAAAATTATATTTTAATCTATAGTTACTACTATAAGTTTTTACTAATTCAATAATTAAATTAGATTGTTATTTTTAACGATCATTTCAGGTTGGGAAATGTACAATTAAATTGCATATCTATTATAGATATAGCAATCCGCGCATAGGTTGCGGGTAATCAAAAAGTAAATAAAAAAACTGAAACTCTTACCAGTTAAGAGTTAAGTGTTCGCTGTTCCCTAAAAAGCAGTAATATTTTTGACAGGAATAAAATAGGATTGCTATAGTAATTCTAAAATTAGTGAGATATACAAGTTTTTTATCTTAGGGAATAGGGAATAGGAAAAAATACTGTACCTGATTAATATGATTGCCGCTATATTAAGTAGGTAGGTGGGAAAATTTACAAGTACGTCTGAAGGGAATTTAAATAATTAATAATTAATAATTAACAATTAATAATTACCTCTTCTTATAACGGATAGGATTGGCTAAAAGGATTTTTTTTTCTCTTGGTCGATTGGATATAGTTAGGTAACCCATCCATCCTATCCGACGGAATGCTCTGCAAACAACCGATTTTTCTCCATGAATCGAGAGGCTTTATACCTGAATTTTTCTGGTAACTGGGTGAAAAGTTTGCGGATAATTAGGTAGGATAGCAATCCCAATGCTTTTCACAATTTTAGATTTCGTTATATTGTTAGGTTTATTTGTGTCTACTTACTTATCAATATTTATCTGGAAATAATTATTCGTTAAAAATAATCAAAATCTTGGCAAAGCCATTTCATTGAGCTGTATTAATTTCATAAATTTATCTTGATTATTGCAATTACATCAAACCTAAAATATTTGAATCAATTCAAATATTTTTATGCCAATAATCATCAATATAAATCTGAATAAATAATCTTTTTAATCTTTCCTATAAATGAATTCGAGAAATCAGTAGTCAGATATCAGCTTTTTCCTTTTTCTCTGTCTTATCTAGGTTTTATACCAACTACCATGCATTAATGCTATACTTGATGATACTTCAATTATTAAGTAATTAACACAGGCGCATGGAAACTTTTTGATAATTGTTAGCCAGGAGCGTATTAATTATTCTTATGTTTACTTCTCTGGAAGGAGGTTGTATGAAACGTCCCTACCAATTACTCTACTCTAGATACGGGTAGAAAAATTTTTGATAAATGGTATTAGGGGTTGCTGACTGTAATGGATAAACATCAAAATAGCTAACTAATCAAGTTTAAAAAAACAAGTATTTAACTAGAAGTAAAATTTTTCAAAAACCTCCTAATTCTACCTTCAGTATAGTTTGCTCCAGGCTTTTCATCACGATAAATTTGAACCCCGATCTACATTATAAAAATTATCAAAAAGAATGATATGGTTGAATAAGCTACAAGGGTCTATATTTATACCAAATTTTCATCTGAATATACTTTCCATTTCCAGCCTCTTAGTGTCTTTTCTACTGACTAATAAATCCTGAATCCTGAGCACCTTAAAGATATCTAGCAAAACCTTTGATATTTGGTATTTTATCAAGATAAAATGAGTATTTACTAAGTCTAACTATATTGAGTTATTAACGGGTAAATTAAGTATTTTTAATCTCCGTTCGTCAAGCCATTGCTGCAAAATTAAAGCAGCAGCCTTTCTATCAATTAAACCCTTATTTTGAGAAGGAGAAATATTAGCAGCCTTAAGCATTTCCTCAGCTTGAATTGAAGTCAAACGTTCATCAACATATTCTATTGGTAATTCGAGAGCTTGTGACAACCGTCGAGCATATTTTTGTACTTCCTTAGCTTGGAAACCCATAGAACCATTCATCGAATAGGGCAAACCAACCACAAGAACTTGTACTTGACGGTCCTCAACAATAGTTTGCAATTGAGCTATATCTTGCTGAAAGGAGGTGCGCTTGATAGTAGTAATACCAGTAGCAATTAAACCCGTACCATCACATCCTGCGACCCCCATACGTTTTCTACCTACATCCAAACCTAGTGCTGAAATCCGAGATTGAGCCATTCGCAATTAAGCTCCTTTATCTATATAAAAATTCAATTTAATTACACAATAAAAAATTCTCATCTTGATATTTTTCCATCATCATCATCTCCACTTTTTGAATTAGGAGGTATAAATTTCGAGACAGAATTTACTTGTTCATTTTTTCCTTCCCCATAATTGTTATCATTAGTATTTTGCTGGGAATTAATATTAATTTTATGTTCTTTTTCCATCATTTTTAACCAAGAACTACGGCTTGGGACAGGCTTTCTCGCTGGTTGTAGACTTTGGAGAACTTCTGAAAATTGGAGGTCAGAAATGACTGACCTAGACTCTCGAACTTTATGCCAAACAGAACGAGACATTAACAAAGTATGTTCAATTTGTTTAGCTTTTATCTGTTCCAAATATGCTTCACGTTCAGGTTGATAATCAGCAGAAGCAAGTTGCAAAGATTGATTAGGAAAATCTTGAGCCAATGTTGCCATTTGTGATAATAATTCTGGGTATAACCAAGTATAAGCGGGATGTACAGTTAACTCGGCTATATGTGGTTGTGTACCATCACGGCATAATTTTACTTGGAAGTAACCTATTGCTGCTTTGCGTTGAGATTCAAACACATACCCACTAACCAGCTCAGTATGATTGAGCCATTGCCTAACTCCTTCAATCAAACCACTAAAAAAGCTAGTTTGGAAATCCTGGACATGGCGGTCAAATACTTGGCGTACCAGAGGTGGCATCGATGCTGTATCTAATTGATAGAGCAACTGAGCATCAGCATTACTAACAGGTAGTAAGTTTGGTAAATTTGGCTGATTTTGGGCTAACTCTTCTAATTGTTCGGGAGTAATTGTCCAGTAAGTAATTTGAGCCAATGGCTGAAAACCATTTTGGCGATACAATGCCATTGTATCTTTATCATTCACATTAACTTGCAATAACCATGTCCGTGCTTCCCAAAGTTTTTCAAAGCAGTATCGAAGTAGTTGAGAACCTATTCCTCTAGTATTTCCTGCTTCTTCGATAAATATCCTTTCTACCCGCCAACTGCTACGAGTGCGATTGGTTGGAGAAACTTGGATTGCTCCCTTGACTTGTCCATCTACTTCTGCAACGTAGGAAGTTAACAAATATTTGCAGGGATTAGGGAAAAGGCTCAACAACTTAATTGGCCAGTACCAACGATGAATTTCTGCCAATTTCTGGCTAAGGTTAATGGGAGAGAGATTAAAAGTAACATCTCGGTGGTTGTGTTGGGCCTCTGGAGTTTCCCAGCATAGCTTTTTGATAGCTTCTAGGTCGCGGTATTCTAGAGGACGGATGACCACCTGGCTTTGCTTTTGGTGGATGAAAGGTTTCATGATTTTTTGTTCTTGGTTTTGGGATGCTTTGGTCAAAGTAAGTTTTGAATTTTGTGGGCCTGGGAATTTGGCTAAATAAATTTATTGGTCATCCAAATTATTCAGAGTGACTAAGGTGAGGTTCTCTCATGGTTAAGTGCAAGGGGTATAATGTTAGCTCTCTCAACTTCACAGTTTGAGCTTCCTGCTTCTTAATCTTAATGTCGAACCCGACCCAGGTAGACAAGATCAGACCTACCTTGTTTAATGTTTTATTTAAAATATTTATTGCTGCATTTTCATCTCTGTCTATTACCAAACTACATTATTTAGGAGACATTATTTAGGAGAAAAATGAGTTTTAACTGACAGAGTTTCAGGTACTTTATGACCACAGTTACTACAATTATAACATCTATTATTAAGGCTCACTTTTACCAGATGAGGACCGGGTTTTACTCCTACTATTTCAAGTTTTTTTTATAAATGCGTCTCAACCCACATCATAAATTTATTTTGATAGTTTAGTATTTTTTTGCTTACCTATAAGATGTAATTCTTGAACTACAATCAAATCAAATTCATTGACTAATTTATGAGTAGTAATGCAAGTGAATTTTTTCCCTTTGTCTGGGAATATTTTGATTGAATAGCTATTCTCTTAATGTTGCTTATGCTAGTTCTGAGAGCAATTTTTTTTTTATAGATACTTTCCTTTAGTTTTCTAGCTAATAAGAATCTAGCTCTACAATAAAATTGTGAAACAGGAGAAGTTTCATTAGTCTCAGTAGTTAAGAATTATTTGATATCTACATTAATATTAACCGTGTTTTTAATATTTTCTATAGGCATTAGACTAATAACTAAACTTATCCTCTAAACTCAAACCGATTAAATTAAACTTAAAGTTTCAATCATAAGAAAGGAGTTTTTTTTGCTGTTTTCCTATCCCATTAAATCAAAGATTACAACGGGAGAGAAAAACAACTATTGTTTTTAATGGAGTCTCAAATTGTCATCAACTTTCTGTCTTATGATGAGAATGGCCTAATCAGAACTAGAGGGGTTTGCTCATCAGCATTTCCTGCGGGATTACTTCTCAAAGCTTCCTCTAGTAAAGGGTGAGATACCTTAGAGGTGGCTGCTAATATTTTAACTGCTTTTAAGTCGTTAACGTCTACTATTGCTGCACCCAGACCTGTTGCTTGTTGTATTTGTTCTACTACTTGCTGAGGATTTTCTGGACCTAAAACTATAAATTGGTCATAAGGAGGTAAAGTTCCAGTCACATCATCTATTAGTCTGGCTTGTTCTCCAGCAAATTGGTAAAACATTCCTGGTTTTCCTAAAATTTTGGCAATGGAGCCTCCAAAAAAAGCTATTAATACTCTTATTGGTCCGACAATATCTACTAGAGTTTGCATTCCACAAGCTGTGGCCAAACTTGAGGTAGGCAGAAAGAAGTAACAAATACGTTTGGCTACCCATCCTGGTTTAACATCTGTGGGGTGACGAAAACGACCTTGTATTAGAGCTAGGGGTGTTTCACCTATTGTAACTATGTCTCCCTTTTGAGCATGAGGAACTACATAACGTTTAATAATTTCTATTGGATCGTCTAGCTGAGTTAATAGGTGAGTCCGAATGGGAAATACTTTTGCATTTGTGGTTTCTCGCTGATTTGGTTTCGCATTAGGGTCAGGAAATTTTAGGGGGACTATAATATTTTTCACTTTGGGAATTCGACCACCAGGCCCATAAGTGACATAATTTACTTTAATCCAAGCTGATTTTAGTTGCTCTAAGTTATTACCTTGAATATCAATTGATATTTTGAGTTTTGTCTTTTTTCCTACTTTTACTATATAAGCAAACCAATAGTTATCGGCTCTAGCTGGAGCATCTTCATGGAAAGGAATAATTTGAGTTTGATAATTTACTCCTTCTAAACTTCCACCAGATAGGAGTTTAACTTCTGCCTGTACTTCTGGCACCATAATTTCTAGGCTTTTAGTACAGTTGCATAATTCCATTTCACCTACTAATAGGTATTTTTCTGGTTCTGCAACTGCTAAATTCCAATCTCCAGAGGTTAATTCTAAGGCATTGCCTGGACGATTACGATATTGTAATTCTAGTGCTAACCAGCTTAAAGTTATAAGTATGGCTAAAACAATAATTCCTGTTGTTAAAATTTCTGTAATCACTTAATCTCCTACTAAATATCATTTTAACTAAGTTTACTTAATATAATTTCCTTCATTTTATTTGAAAATCCTGTTGATTCTACATAAGTTTAGTTTATTTAGCCAACTATGAAATATATTCATTATTGATATATACTATATATTATGATATAATTATAAGTTTTATCTTTAAGCAAGAAGTAAGACTGAACTTCCGGCAAAAAATTTCATTTTTCCTTCTGAGTTAAAAAAACGAAATTTAAAAACATAAACAAAAAAATATATTAGGTTATTCCAGTTCTTTTTTTGTAAAGATTTGTAAACTATATAGATAGTGTTTTGTGGAATTGGTTTGCAGAAAAAATTAGTCCCACTTAGGAAAAAATAGTTCTAAATCTCTATTGCTGATGCACAGAGTAGATTTAAACTATTTTCCCAAAAACATAAAAGCAGAAAATTATTGACTTTTGACCTCAAAAATAGGACTTCTATGAAGCAACTTACGATTGCCGAACGCTATCTATTACTTGCACATATCTTATCAACGGTTTTTGGCCTAGCAGGTCTGTTAATAGTTCTACCAAATCCTGAAATTATTGTCAGCTTGCCTCCTATAGGACAAACTGCCTTCCAATGGAGCATGGCAGGTGGAGGAGCAACTTACATTATCTTTGGAGCATTAGCAGTTTCTCTATATGGAATTAGGAATTTAGGAATAGGTACAACTTTGGCTTTTATGCTGCCTTCTGTATTTCTATCTTTGAGTAGCGAACTATTAGGCACTAGCACAGGATTTCCTTTTGGGGATTATGCTTATCTCAGTGGATTAGGATACAAAATTGCAGGTCTGGTACCATTTACAATTCCCTTATCTTGGTTTTACATGGGATTCGTTTGTTATTTACTAGCTCGTTGTGGTTTACAGGTAAAGAGTTCTAGTTCTTGGTTACGTCATGCAGGAGCGATCGCTACAGGAGCAATACTTCTCACAGCTTGGGACTTAGTTCTTGACCCAGCCATGAGTCAGGCACCATTTCCATTTTGGGTATTTCAAGATGAAGGGTCTTTCTTTGGAATGCCTTACCGCAATTTAGTGGGGTGGGTAGGTACAGGTGCAATATATATTACTGTAGCTGCTTTGCTTTGGCGCAAGAAAACTATTTTATTGTCCCGTCAACAATTAAATCTGCCCCTAATAACTTATTTGGTTAATTTTGCTTTTGGAGCAACAATTACTTTAGTTGCGCTGGATAGTAGATTCTTATTACCTACTGGTTTGAGTGTAATATTGGGGGTAGTTCCAGCTATTATTCTATGGTGGATATCTGAAGCTAATAAATTAAGGCAGATGGATATGTCCATAGAAAATGTTGTGACTGGCAATAGGGAAAAACTACCTGAAAAACAGGTAAATCTGGCTATTAAATAGGAATGACTGAAAAATTCTGATAGGTGAGAACAGTAAATAGGGAATAGTTCAGCAATTAACAATTAATAATTAATTATTACCTCTCCCTAAAACGGAGAGGTAATACCAAGAATGAAAAATTTTCTTTTTTTCCCTTTGAAAGGGGAGGGTTGAAAACAGAATTATTTAATTATGAATGATGAATTATTAATTATTCGGTAATGAGTAATAGCTTGACTATTAATTTGCCTACATTTTCCCCTCGCCTGACTAGGAAAAATTCTAGTTAAAATCTGGAATTACTGATTTTTTGATAGTTTTTTCAAGCTTTCCCTAAACTTCAAACTTTGATATTTATTAAACCTCTCGGGAAAAGAGGGAGTAGGAAATAAAGGGAAATATATTGATGATTTCTGCGGTATAATTGATTTGATTTTTGATTATCGGAGATGTCTATTCCTAACAGTATATCCTGTACTTCTAATTCACTAATTCCAAGAATGAGTTTATAGACTCTTGGCTTTGTCTGAAAATAATATAAATAGGACTTACGCAAAGGTACTATATATAGAGTTCAAAAACTATAACGTTACAGTATATCCTGTACTTCTAATTCACTAATTCCAAGAATGAGTTTATAGACTCTTGGCTTTGTCTGAAAATAATATAAACAGGACTTACATTCCGCACTTCAAAATGTAATATGAAATGCAAGTGGTCAGTAGTCAGTAAAGAATAATTCTAGCTAATTATCTGGCTCCATCGAGTATTTATGCTTAATATTTGACTGAGAATTTGACTTAACAGAAAGGTTAATGAATAAGATATATACAGTCTAAATACTTACCAATATTCCAATTTTTATACTACTTTTAATGCTACGACTTGACGTGCGGAATGTGGGTAATAAAGTCTCAAATACTGGCCTATAAAATCTAAAATCATGCCTGAAGTCTTTTTTTTTGTCATGCTAATGTTGCAACTACCAGCAACAGCTATCTTACTATCACGTCTCATTAAAGGTCCGACTCGCCAACCGCCATTAAAACCTGACTCACCTACACCAGAATTATTAGGTAAGGTGACTGTTGTGGTACCAACTCTTAATGAGGCAGAGCGTATTACTCCCTGTTTAATGGGTTTGAGTCGCCAAAGTTATGAAGTGCGGGAAATAATTGTAGTTGATAGTAACTCGGTAGATGATACTCAATATTTAGTTAAGACTACAGCAAAAAAAGACCCAAGGTTTCGCTTAATTACGGACGACCCTTTGCCTTCTGGGTGGGTGGGTCGTCCTTGGGCTTTACATACGGGGTTTTTGGCAAGTTCCCCAAAGAGTGAATGGTTTCTGGGAGTAGATGCAGATACTCAACCAGACCCAGGGTTAGTAGCTAGTTTGGTTAAAAAGGCTGAAGCGGAAGGCTATGATTTGATTTCTCTGTCGCCACGGTTTATCCTGAAATATCCAGGAGAACTGTGGCTACAACCTGCTTTATTAATAACTTTAGTCTATAGGTTTGGACCGACGGGTACAGGGGTACAAACACCAGAGCGAGTTATGGCTAATGGTCAGTGTTTTTTGTGTCGGCGTTCGGTTTTATCGAAGATGGAGGGTTATGTTAGTGCTAAGGGTTCTTTTTGTGATGATGTGACTCTGGCAAGAAATATTGCTGCTGAGGGGTTTAAGGTGGGGTTTCTGGATGGAGCACAGGTTTTGCAGGTGAGAATGTATGAGGGGATGGTGGAAACTTGGCAGGAGTGGGGGCGATCGCTTGACTTGAAGGATGCTTCTCCTACTGTTCAAGTTTGGAGCGATCTTTGGTTATTGTCGGCAACTCAGGGTTTACCTTTGTTGGTGGTATTGGATTATTTGTTGTTTGGTTTGCCTGTTGCTATTTCTATATCTGCCAAATTTTTGTTATTTGCTCTGAATTTATTTTTGTTATTAATTAGGTTTGGTTTGCTATTGGGTATTGCTCCCTCTTATGACTTTAGTAAAGCTCAAGCTAGTTGGTTATTTTTATTATCTCCTTTAGCAGATCCTTTGGCAGTTTTACGGATATTTTTATCTGCTATGAAGAATCCGACAAAATGGCGAGGTAGAGTTTATGGAGAAAATTAGGCTGTTTTTTAGGATTCAGGAGTCAGAAGTCAGGAGTCAGGAGGGAGAATGAATAGTCTAAATCTTATTTATTGGCGTTGCATATTTACGGGATGAATTATAGTTTTAGAGGAATAGGAAGTATAAAGATGGGATTTACTTTTTGTGCAAAGATTCATTCCTTGACTCAGCAACGCCTATTAATTAGACTTAAACTTTGTGAAGTCTAAGAAGTCAGGAGTCAGGAGTCAGGAGAAATAGGAATTATAGAGGAGGTAGGAAAAAGAATTGTTCCTTGATTTTTCTGCTGTTGTCTGTCCAAAATGCTAACTTTTTGCACCTCTAGGGACTGAAAAGCTGGCAATTTTTTCACTCCAAAAAGACTAAAATATTTACAAATCAAAGGCTTTGAGAGTTAATCAGTAAGCACTCAGTAAAGTATTTTAATGAGCAAAATTATTTGTGGTATTATTTTTCATATTTCATATAATTACCTAATCAAAATTAAACCTGTCTAAAAATACCGATTTTGGAAAAGTTTAATAAGTTTAATAAGGGTTTTCAGCACCTACACATAATTATTTACATATAGAAATATTACACCATAATAATTTGAATAGTTTTAATGAAAAGTTGATTTTGTGTACTTGCTTGAAACCTTTTATAGAGATGTCTATTAGTCAAATAAAAATTATGTCTACTGTAAGTTTAATCCGAGCTAATTCTTATAAAATTAACGAATTAGAAAAATCTATAGAGAATCTTTTGGAACCACTAGGAGGAATTAATGCTTTTGTCAAACCAGGCGATCGTGTCTTACTTAAACCCAATTTACTCACAGGTTCTCGCCCTACAAAAGAATGCGTAACCAGGCGAGAAATAGTTTATTGTTTAGCTAAAATGGTAAAAGAAGCGGGTGGTAAACCATTTTTAGGTGATAGTCCAGCTTTTGGTAGTGCTATGGGTGTTGCAAAAGCAAATGGTTATTTATCATTGCTCAAAGAATTTGACTTACCAATAGTTGAATTTCATGGCAAACGTTACGACATAATTAGTCAAGAATTTAATCATTTACTATTAAGTAAAGAGGCAATGGCAGCAGATGTAATAATTAATTTGCCTAAGCTTAAATCTCATGTTCAACTAACTATGACAATGGGAGTAAAAAACTTATTTGGTTGTGTGCCAGGAAAAATGAAAGCTTGGTGGCATTTAGAGGCGGGTAAAGATGCTAGTCGTTTTGGTAAAATGCTGCTAGAAACAGCAAAAGCAATTAATCCAGATTTGACTATTATTGATAGTATTATCGGTCAAGAAGGTAATGGTCCTGTTGGTGGAGAACCTCGAAATTTAGGTATTTTGGGGGCATCTACAGATGTATTTGCTTTAGACCGAACATTTGCAGAAATTTTGAAGGTTAATTTAGCAGAAATTCCCACAGTAGCAGTTGCTGAGGAAATGGGATTTTGTTCTGATTTAAAGAGGGTTGATTTTCCATTATTACAACCCGCTGAAGTGGAGGTAGAAAATTGGCAGTTACCGACAACTAAGACACCTATTGATTTTGGTGTTCCACGGATAATTAGGTCTACTTTTAAACATTTATTCGTTAAGTTTATTCGAGAACCAATGAATATTTAGTATTAGGGAATAGGGAATAGGGAGTAGGGAGTAGGGAATAGACCAGAAGATGCAGCTATTTTTATTAGGACTTACGCATAAACCGGGTTTATCGACGAAATTTCGTGATTTGAAAAACAATAATCAGGGCAATAAACTCGGTTTCTTGTTTGGGTGTGTAAGTCCTATGTTTAAAAGATGACTGAAATTGGGACTAAAAATATAGCTAGTCCTCTGTAGGGGTTTGGTGACCAAACCCCTACTTTTATCAATCTTCATAATAAAGCTTCTGTCTAAACCGGATTTAGTATAATAGACTTTTTAATACAAAACAATGGGAAATTATGAAAATAGGAAATTCCATAATAATTGCAGTTAGTTTAATTTTTGTAGTTTTTGTTTCCCTTTCTCGAACTTTAGTTCATTTATTAACTGAAGTATGGTGGTTTAATGCTGTTGATTTTGCTGATGTTTTCTGGACAAGATTAAGTTGGCAAATATTTCTGTGGGTGGGTACATTTGTTATTTACTGTTTGTTTCTTTGGGGTAATTATTGGATAGCTGAAAAGTTGACAAGCGATCGCTCATTTAGTTTTTGGAGAGGAACTGAATTAGCACCCTATAGTAATATCTTCACTAAAGGAATAGTAATTGTAAATATTCTGCTGATATCTTTAAGTGCAGCAACAACTACATCTCCAGCTTGGGAGACTTTTTTGAAATTCTTAAATGCTGTAGATTTTGAGATTCAAGACCCCATTTATCAAAGTGATATAGGTTTTTATGTATTTAGATTACCCTTATATGAAGGAATCAAAGATTGGTTATTTACCCTACTTGTTGGCGGTTTAATTATTGCTATTATAGTTTATGCTTTGAAGGGTAAATTTACTAATCAGCGAAAATGGCAAAATTTCTTAACAGGTTCTATTAAAACCCATATTAGTCTTCTCGTGGCTGGAATTACTATTTTAGTTGCAGTGGGATTTTGGTTAGAACGTTATGAATTACTTTTTGACTCTAATGGGGTAGTTTTTGGGGCTGGATATACAGATGTTCACGCTAAACTTCTTGCCTATTGGGTTATGGCAATAATGGCATTATTATTAGCAGTAGTTTGTGTACTTTCTATCTGGAAAAATAATATTCTCTGGCCGACTTATGGGATGGTTATTTATATAGTTATCTTTGGATTATTCAATGTTTTATATCCAGGGTTTCAGCAGAAATTTATAGTCAATCCTAATGAACTGCAAAAGGAAAAACCCTACATAGCAAATAATATTAAATTTACTCGTGAAGCTTATGGTTTAGATGATGTAGAAACCAAAAGTTTTCCAGCTAAATCAGAATTAGATAGTCAAACATTAGAAAAGAATCAAGCCACAGTTCGTAATATTAGACTTTGGGATTATCGACCCCTACTCAGCACCTATCGTCAACTCCAGGAAATTCGACTTTATTATCGGTTTAATGATGTAGATGTTGACCGTTACACTATTGATGAAAATTACAGACAGGTAATGCTTTCTCCTAGGGAAATGGTTTATTCTCAAGTTCCTAGAAAAGCACAAACTTGGGTAAATAAACACTTAAAATATACTCATGGTTATGGATTAGTAATGAATCCGGTAAATGAAGTCAAACCAGATGGTTTGCCTGTGTTATTTATCAAAGATATTCCGCCAGTTTCTCAGGTAAATCTTCAGGTAGAGGAACCAGCTATTTACTATGGAGAAAAAACCGATACTCATATTTTTACGGGCATGAGTACCGAAGAATTTGATTATCCCCGGAGTGGTGAAAATGCTTTTACTTTCTATAGTGGTACGGGGGGAGTACCAATCAATTCTTTGTGGCGAAAACTTGCCTATGCCTATGATTTAAGCAGCATTAATATTTTAATTTCTGGCTACTTTACTGACAATTCAAAAATTCATTACTATCGAAATATAAAAGAAAGAGTAGAACAAGTTGCACCCTTTTTAAGATTTGATAATGACCCTTATATTGCCCTGATTGACGGAAAAATGCAATGGATATTAGATGCTTATACAGTGAGCGATCGCTATCCCTATTCAGAACCACTTTATTTGAGTAATAATGCCAGGGCAATATTAAATAGAGGTAATATTGAGCGGATAGCTAGGGGAAATGTTAATTATATTCGGAATTCTGTAAAAGTTATGGTTGATGCTTACAACGGCACGATGAAATTTTTTGTAGTAGATGAAAATGACCCGGTGCTGAATACTTACCGCAAAATCTTTCCTCAATTATTCACAGCAAAATCCGAAATTCCAGCTAATGTTAAAGCACATTTTCGTTATCCCTTAGACCTATTTAAAATTCAGGCTCAAATGTATTTGTCATACCACATGAGCGAGCCACAATTATTTTACAATCAAGAAGATTTATGGCGGTTTCCCACAGAAATTTATGAAGAGAATAAACAATTAATGGAACCCTACTATTTAATCATGCGGTTGCCAGAACAAAACCGAGAGGAATTTGTTTTAATTTTGCCATTTACTCCAGTAAATAAAGATAATATGATTGCCTGGATGGCAGCACAATCAGATGGAGAAAATTACGGCAAATTATTATTATATGAATTCCCCAAACAAAAATTAGTTTACGGTCCTAGTCAAATCGAAGCTCGCATCGACCAAAATCCTCAAATATCCCAACAATTAACTCTATGGAGTCAGAAAGGTTCAAAAGTAATTCGTGGGGATTTATTAGTAATTCCCATAGAAGAATCATTAATGTATGTAGAACCAATTTACCTCAGAGCTGAACAAGGAGAATTACCGGAACTAAAAAGGGTAATAGTTGCTTATGACAAAGAAGTTGTAATGGCAGAAACTCTAAATCAATCTTTAGCAGCAATTTTTGGTGGGGAAGTAGAAAAACAAGAAATTCAAGTTACAGAAAAAACGTCAGAAACAGAAAATATTTCTGATTTGATTAATGCAATAGTAGAAGTTTATGGTCAAGCTGAAGCAGCAAGACGAGAAGATAATTGGGTAGAATATGGTAAATCTAAACAAGAATTTGAACAACTGCTTCAAAAGTTAAAAAATCAAACAGAAAATAATTAAAATTAGTATTAGGGAGTAGGGAATAGATAAGAAGATGCAGCTATTTTAGTGAAATAAATATATTTATACCATTTCTGAAAAAGAATGCTATGTATGGTTTGGTAGGGAAGTGTGGGGAGTAGGTAGGGACGTTGCATGCAACGTCCCTACGGGAGAGGTTAAAAGTAGGAAAAATAATTATTAATCAACTAATAACTCTCGAAAACAGATTTTAAATCTTGCTAACTATTGAGGTCTTGAAGTATAGCTGAACCATAGCATTAATAGATGGTAATTGGTATTACTCCTCTGTATCGGTTTGGTAACCAAACCCCTACTTTAATCAAATGAATTTAGGCGATCGTTAAGGGGAACCAAGTTCTATCGCCATCAAGCTACTTTATCTAAAATCTATAGCACTTAGGCAGATACCACATATATAGCGTTAAAAACTATAACGTTATAGTTTTTGAACTCTATATATAGTACATTTGCGTAAATCCCGATCTAAAAACTATTGCGCAATAGTTGAATTATAGCGCTGTTCACAAAGGTAGACTACAAAACTTCTGCCACCTGCTTTTTGCTTTCTGCCTTTAAGCCAAAATCTCCGTATTCTATGTTAATGAGAATTCCTATAATTACCAATCTACAAGAGGGCAATTGCGAAGGGGAACGGAGTTCTATCCCTTGCGCAACAGTTAAATTAATTATCAATCTACAAGAGGGCGATCGCTAAGGGGAAGGGAGTTCTATCCCTACCAAGCTACTTTACCTAAAATCTAAAAACTGTTGCGCAACAGTTAAATTAATTATCAGGTAGTTCTGCATGGTAATGGTAAGGATATGTATTTTTTAATTTCTCCGACACTCCCCATCTCACCATCTCCCCATCTCCCCACACTGCTGGTGCTTCCTTTACAATTACTATGCACCACCACCAATTATCAATCTACAAGAGGGCGATCGCTAAGGGGAACCAAGTTCTATCGCCATCAAGCTACTTTATCTAAAATCTATAGGACTTAGGCAGATACCACATATATAGCCTTAAAAACTATAACGTTATAGTTTTTGAACTCTATATATAGTACATTTGCGTAAATCCCGATCTAAAAACTATTGCGCAATAGTTGAATTATAGCGCTGTTCACAAAGGTAGACTACAAAACTTCTGCCACCTGCTTTTTGCTTTCTGCCTTTAAGCCAAAATCTCCGTATTCTATGTTAATGAGAATTCCTATAATTACCAATCTACAAGAGGGCAATTGCGAAGGGGAACGGAGTTCTATCCCTACCAAGCTACTTTATCTAAAATCTAAAAACTGTTGCGCAATAGTTAAATTAATTATCAATCTACAACAGAGCAATCGCGAAGGGGAAGGGAGTTCTATCCCTACCAAGCTACTTTATCTAAAATCTAAAAACTGTTGCGCAACAGTTAAATTAATTATCAATCTACAAGAGGGCAATCGCGAAGAGGAACGGAGTTCTATCGCCACCAAGCTACTTTATCTAAAATCTAAAAATTGTTGCGCAATAGTTGAATTATAGCGCTGTTCACAAAGGTAGACTACAAAACTTCTGCCACCTGCCTTCTGCCTTCTGTCTTTAAGGCAAAATCTTTGTATTCTATAGTTAATGAAAACTGCTATAACTATCAATTCTCTTTCCTGTTCTGCTCTTTGCCGTTCCTTTTGTGCCTGTTCGTCTCCTGTTAATAAAATCCTAGCTGATTTATCGCATCATCGCAGCCAATTATATTCTTTACCCTCAAATTTGCCAGACCAAATTGTTAATCCTAACCCTACTTGTGACAAAAGTAAATTATCTAAAAGAATATAATTTTTTCCCTGTAAATGATAGATTCGTAGTATAAGTTCACCTAATTGATGAAGTGGGTTAAAAACTATATAATAAGCTACTATAGCACGGGCTTAACGAAGTCATAATTCAGATAGGGGAGCCGTCGGATTTGTGACGTACAAAAGTTATTTTTGTAACAGGGATTTGAGCAAGCCTCCAAAAATATTTCGCCTTAAAAGGCGGGGTTTTAGACCCAATTATTTTGATAATCTTCTAACTTACTACCTAGTTAATTTCCGATTTTATTAGAAACAATTTCAATTGCTACCTCTGGAGATTTGCCAAACTCCCAAACAAAATAGGAAAGATTCTTTTTTTGACTCCAATCTTCAGGAACTTCTACTTTTAAACTTAGGAGAATATCTGGTACAAGGGGTGGCTGTTTCAGACCATGAAAAAGTCCGACATTAGCAGTAGCTAAAAATGGTGTATCTGTCTGGAAAGAACTATAGAGAATAGATGTTAATAGTCGCTGTTGTTTTTCAGAAATTAGGTTATTCACAGGTGTATCATCTTCTGTAATTATATGACTAATATCAGGAGTCGGTATTTCCCAATTTTAACTCTGATTTTCTGGTATTTTTGATGGTGATTCAATATTTACTTTTGTTGGAGATGTAGACATAATTTGTAAGCATTCACCTTTTTAAAGTAATAACTTTACTTCGGTTAGGAGATGTGTAAGAATAACCTGAACAGTTTTTTGATTGAAGCTAGATTTCACAATCTATTTTAGATAAAATTTGTACAACTTATTTTTACATGATACCTTAGCTAATTATCTTTATTATTTCCTGCAGAATGTTGCACAAACATAAACTTTGAATTCTTCTTGGAAACTAATTCCTGCTTATCAGGCAATGAACTAATAGCTAATCGCTAATAGCTGATAGCTGACAGCTGAATGCTTACCATGATTTTTGATTGCTGTTTCGCTCCAAACTATTGTTATAATTAATTCTAGCAATTCTCATACTGGTGAGGTACAAAATTATAGATTTTCGGGAACACTTTAACTGGGGAAATAGCAGTAATATCATATTGTAGCTGAGTTATTTGACAAAAAAATACTAATAACTGATAACTGATAACTGATAACTAATAACTAATAACTGATAACTGATAACTGATAACTAATAACTAATAACTGATAACTAATAACTGATAACTAATAACTGATATGATGTTATTTATCTTAGCTTCTACAGCTTCAAATATAGTGGGTAGTATTTTTCTCTTGACTGGTATTGCTAAAGTTATAGAACCTTGGAAATTCACCCAACATATTGCCAAACTTAATTTAGTAAATCCTCAATTAATTACACCTGTTGCCGTAACTTTTACTGCGATTGAATCAGCTTTAGGAGTTGCTTTAATCTTAGGAGTTTTTCCGACCCTAATAATACCTGTAAGTATTTTATTATTATTTGGTTTATCAATGCTAACTTACTGGAGTACATCAACTGGTAAAACAGAAGATTGTGGTTGTTACAACGGTTGCTTAGAAATTACTCCTACCCAAAGTTTAATCCTAAATACTATTTATATTTTTCTATTAATATTTGCTGAATTTTTAGGTAAATATCACCCTACTGTTTTGTGGCAATGGCTAGTGGTATTAATAACTTTTATCACTAGCTATGCTTTGGCTGCTGGTTCCCTAGAATATATGCAAGAAAATGGTCGTCCTTATATTGATTTTACCCCATTACAAGAAAACCGAATGTGGCAAATAGAATGGCTAGGAGAAGATTCAAAATCTTTAATGTCTGGGTCTGTAATTGTGGTTTTTATGAGTCCTAAATGTTCTCAATGTAAACATTGGTTGGGTGTGTTGAAATTAGTACAATGGCAAGATAATTTACCAGCAATAGTCGGATTAATAGATACTGAAAATATCCAAGCAGGGCAAAATTTTGTAGATAGATATTTTTTGAATTTTCCCGTTGTTGTAGTGGATAAAAAGTTGTATAGAAAATTAAATATAGAGGTAGTACCTACGGCGGTTCTTTTAGAAGATGGGGTGATTCAAGAAAAATGGATAGGGTTAATGCCAATGTGGTTTATTAATAAAATTAATCAGCCCACTAGGTGACAAGCACCTCAAAACCATTGTTAAATAAGGGAGCATCGCCAAAAAAAGAAATGGAAATTAATTGCCCAAAATATAGGTAAAAAATTTGTATCCCTTTAGTAGACCTTTTGCAAAAGTTTTAATCAAATAAATTCAATATCTAAAATTAACAATTTCATCTACCTATTCCCTATTCCCTATTCCCTATTCCCTATTCCCTGACTTCTGCAAGAAGTCTAGTAAAATCCTGCTAATTAATGAATGAAAGAAAGATCGACTGTACCAAAATTTGTACTGAGAGCTATTTGCATATTCTCCAATGCTTTAACTAACCATTGAGCTTTTTTTTGTGTAGAAAATTTGTAATGATTAAACAAAATTGCAAATCGTTTCTCTAAGCTTGGTCTAACTTGTTGACAAACTAATAAAATTTTTAGTAGTAGTCCTATTGTTATTACGGGTCCTAAATTACCAATCAGATTAATAAAGAAGAAATGCTCTGGTTGCTTTTCATTATGCAAAATTAAAAAACTTAATAATTTATGGCAAGTCTCGATCGTTAAAAATTCATTCAATAGCTCATCATCACTATCAGACATAACAGTTTGTAAATAGTTGTATAGTTTATGCTTAAACTGAACTCGAATATGATGATATTCAACATCAAAAGATGTAATTAGGTACTCATACAAACTGTCTTTAAAACAGTGATATGTTAGGGGTAATGTGGTATAACCTAAAAACAGTTTAGCATAATTTAGATAAGTTTCATTACCTTCTACTTTACCCACAAATTGTTTGATAGATAATAAGAGTTCGTCATTTGATAATAAGGTGGGATTTTGAAAGGATTGTAATTCTTTAGTAACTGTAGAGCTTTTAATTTTACTAAACTTTCGTCGGAGTTGGTGAGTAACATAATGGGATAAATCAATTTCATATTGTTGCTGTTTTTGCTTTTGCATTTTTCTGATGGCTTGTCGATCTTCCTTACTAATATTTCGATTAATTAATAAATATTTATATAAATAGGGATAGTGACAATGAAGATTTTCCAAAGGTTGATTTAAAGTATTGTCACTATCATTTGTAGATGATAGATTCATCACTTCTACCATACGTTTTAAGCTGAAATACTTTTGACTATAAGTAAAACCTTTGACAAGTTCTAGCATTTTTTTTGTTTGGCGAGAGACATAACAGGAAGATTTAGATTTATCGATCGCTTGTTGAAATAAATTCATCAGTTTTTTTAAAGCATTTTGTTTATCTTGAGGTAGTGGCTGATGATTAATCAATATATAACAGGAACGATTCAGGATATAATTGAATTTTTATTCACATTGTGGGAGTTGTATAATTCCCCTCAGTACTGTAGATATTTCCGGAGTTTGGTATGGAGAACATTGAATCAATAGTATCCGAAATCGCTCAATGATTTTATCGATAGATTCTGTTAAAACCAGTTCCAAAAAGTGATGATAAATCTTTTGTTCTTCTCCACATATTTTTTGATAATCGGAATCTGTAGCGATGATTTTTTTACCTTGAGATTTCATGGGTCTATACCTCCCGGAAAAAAAGAATATTGTTGCTAATGCAGCCTGGCAGAAATAATCCGCCAGTTAATCATTAAACTTGTCGCTTGATAAAATAAAAAAATTTTGTGTCTCAATCTTGTTCCATTACAAATAATTTTAACTAACGTTTATTTGCAGTAACGAAAAATGACATTTAATTGCATATTTAATCTTGACTAACTCTGAAAATGAATTTCAAAATAGTCAATGTGAATTTTTTTTCACATTCACTACAAGAACAGAAAAATTTATGAAAATATGATTCATAGTAAATCTGGTTTAGACAGAAGCTTACCCGATGAAGGTAAGGCACTTATGTTGAGGAAAGAAGGTAGAAGGGTTAGAAAGTATTTGAAAAAAGGTAATGCATCCAGGACCCAATTTGGTATCATATTGTCTTTAATAGGTAGTGAGGGATATCTTAAAATTAAGGGTTTTCCTAGTAGATGTAGCGATAAAATTTTGATTTGGCGATCGCATTCCGCAAAGTTCTGCTTTTTCCGAGCAAAGTTAAGTGGCGATCGCTCTATCTATTCCATAACCAGTACTTTAGCACCCAAATCTTCTCCAATATTGGTTTCACTTCCCTCATCTTTGAGGTTTTGGTAACAGAGGTTCAAGCAGTTGCTACTGACGTTCGTGTACCCTCCCGGAGGGAATCGCTCAGATCCCTAGGGTAAGATTTTCAGGACATTCATTTGACAGATATTTTTACTGTTATTATCTTCCTGCTTCAAATGTCTTCATATACTTATCTTTAGCTTTTTTTTTACAAATAGTCTTTTATTATTGTGGATTTGTTCTGCTTGTTTTAATAACTTTTTTAACTGTTCATACTTGATGCCTAATAAACGTTCTAATTCTTGTGGATGATTATCAATTCATTCAAGCATACTGGTCATAATTAGCCACTCAAAATTATATTTTTTATTATTCTATAGCAATTCCCAAAAAGCGTGAGGTACAAAATTCGTTTGCTTTAGGTAACAGACAATAGGTAACAAGCAACAGTGAAGTAAAGATAAAAATGTACCTCAAGTTTACTGAGAAAAGATATATCACAATTTATTTATTTTTCGGAGATGTAAAATAATTTACACTATAACTAGATTAATTCCCAAAATCTAAGTAAAATAATTAGTAGATGGCCAAGATTTTTATGCCAATATGGCAACATAAATCTAGTTAAATTATTTACTATAAAACCAGTTGAAAAACTATAAATTGAATAATCAAATCAAAATTTGGAGCAAATCAATGAATATTTCTGAAATAAATTATCTAGAAAATGTGAAAGAATCCAGTTTAGTTAACGGTGGTTTATCTATTGCTTATCCTCCTATTTTTCCTTTTCCTCTTCCTACTAATACTCTGAATGCTTCTGCATCTTCCCAAACTTTTGGAAACGGCTATTTCACACAGGCTACAACTCAATCTACAGTCAATATTTCCCCAAACTATGCCCAAGCAAGTACCTATGGAACTGTTTCTACTTGGGGTGGAACTGCTTCTACCTCCAGTGCTGCTAGTGCTTCTAGTAGCAATTCCTCTCCCTATCCCTACTATTATTAAGTAGTTAGACAAAATTAATTGGAGCAAATAAAATCACCCTCTCCAGTCTGGATACTAAACGGTTTTAACCTGTGGAATATCAATAAATCAAGCATATTCCTATCCCTAATCATGGAACATAACTTGGTTATTTGAGTAGGTATTAATAAGAGGTAATATCTTGATGATAGCTCTTATTAATATCTTGGTTAATGCTAAAAATTCAACTCAAAGCTGCTCACTGTTATGATATAGACGAAAAGCGACGGCAAATTTCTGGTTATGAAGCTCAACTTCACCGTTAGACTTTAAAACTAGAAATAGCAGCAGCAGTATTTAGTGCTAAACCAGGAGTAGTAATTTCCCCTATTAAAATAGATCAAAGAGATCGGATTTTAAGTGAATTAGTATTACCTATCTCAACTAAGAAACCCGGTTCATTCAGCTGATTATTAAATCACGAACTTTCCTCGCTAAACCCAGTTTATGCGCAAGTCCTGATAAATTTATCCCTCAGAGATAGTTAACCTCTCTGAGATAATATCATCTCCGGTCGAATAAATTGTGATGATTATCACCTAGATTTTTCAACCAAAATGGCAACTAAATTCTAACTAATAGAATTACATTCTAAATTAATAGTAATACTCACAAAAAGAAACATTAACAAAATGATTATTTCAAACTTGAATTACTTAGAAAAGTTATCTGAAAAAACTGATAATGTCAAAGGTGGTGGATACGAATACACCGTAATCGCAATCTCCAAGGGACCTATAGCTCTTAGTGAGACTAAAATTCAGGCATCAAACGCTCCCACTGATAATATATCTGTATCCACTTTTGCTTCTGCCGCGAATTTTACTTCTACCAGGTTGACTGAGGGCCCTACTTCAGAATTTATATCCACTAAACCTTTTCAACCTTATTGTCTATGTGGTACTAGTTTCTATAATATAGTTAAACCACCGCAACTAGAGATTAAGCAAGAACTATTCCAAACTACAGACTTTTTGCACTAAGTTTTGCTGAATACTGTAGGGAGCTTGTATACAAAGTCCCTACATTATCTCTGTTGGAAAAGTCATCCTAAAAATCTTTTGTTGCGCCTAATGCTTTGAAAATCTCTTGCCTCTTGTATGAGTTCCTACTTCTACAAAAAGTCTATTCTTTTTCACCATACACCTTGAAACATCGCCCGATCCAGTGGGGTAATTCTTTATACCAATTCCCATGCATTAATGCCATACTTGGGTGACACTTCAGTTATTAAGTAATTAACAAGCAAAGCAAACAGGACTTATTCCCTAATTATTAGCCAGTTAATGTTAATTATTCTTATTTTGTACGGACGTTTAGCTAACGCACAACTTCGTTAACGCTGCGCGACATGAAACGCATTTTTGTTATGCAACGTCTCTACCCCCACCGACCACACGGACCACACTTCCCCACCTAATCAAATATAGCAAGATTTTTGAGAAATGGTATTAGATAGTCCCTTCCCTTACCCGAAGATAACCTTGAGCAAGCAGTCAGTCTAATTATTCGTAGGATGGGTAGAGCGATAGGGAAACCCATCAATTCCTTTCTAAGGATTAGGGCGAACACTAACATTAAGAATCACCGTGCCATTCGGATCGATAACTTCTAATTGATAGTTACCATTGTCAAGTGGAGACATTGTATATTGATAGTTACCATTTTTCCAGACGTAGCGACCATCTTGATAATCAGAAGCTTGAGCAATTTCAATACATTGGTTTTTACGATCGCATCCTTTGTAAGAAGCATTTTTACCAATGCCTGTAATTGTTATGGTATAGTCGTTACCTGTATATATTGATGGGCTATCATTAGATAGGGTAGAGGGATTTGGAGAAGGGATAGTAGAAATTGGAGATGCAACCTGCTTTAGTTGTGGTACACCCTCACATAAACGGCGATCGCTCTCCTGAACATTGGGGTTATTTTCTAAATAGTCTCGCACCAAATTACACCCTTTCTCTCTCAGTTCATCTAATCCCTCAATTTCCCACAACTTGACTGTACCGTCCTCTTTAGTAGCAATCAGTAGCTTGCCATCGGCACTAAAGTCTATCTCTTTGAGATCAGATTCATCCTTGTTTAACTTAAGCAATTTTAATTGCTTGCCTGACAAGTTCCATAAACGAATACCATCATCATGTCCGCTAGCAAATAACATACCATCAGGACTTAGACTGTCACCCCCCCCATGAAATTGCTTTATTGGAGAAGTTGCAAAAATTAGATTGCCGGATTTATCCTCAATATGGCTTGAAAATAGCTTTTCTCCTAGTTCATCTAGAGTTGATTGCCTCCTCAATTCGTACTCTTTTTTGCTCAACTTAACTTTATCAATTTGTTCTGGTTTGATTTTCACGTCTACAGTTACAAGCTTTTCTGTTAAATCCCACAAGCGTATAGTTTTATCTATTCCCGTACTAGCCAGTTGATTACCATTAGGGCTAAATGCGATCTTCAGGACTCGACCTTGATGCTCTTTTAATTCAAATAATAATTTACCTTCTCGATCCATTATGCTTATAGCTCCATTCTGTTTTGGATTTGCTATCTCCTCACCACTAGGACTAAAATTGGTAACAAATATTCTCTTTTCTGAATATTCTTTTTTTATAAAATCTTTTGTCTGTAAATCTGCCAAGCTTCCAAACATTATTAATTTCTTGTTATCAGGACTAAAAACAAGAGGTAATGCCCCACTCAAATTCAGATATCCTTCAAAATTACCTGAAAATTCACCTAGCTGTTCGCCTGTCTCAAAATTAGATAAGCGCAGAAAATCCCTATCTCTATGGACTATCACTAAATCATTATTGCTGTTAAAACCAACGTTGTTATAGTTAAAGTCTTGGTCTGGTTTTATTTCTATAGGTTTACTACCTGAAATATCCCACAAACTGACAGTTCTTATATAAAGCAGATTCAAAGTGCCTCCTAGAGAGTATGCAACAATCGCCAATTGCTTACTATCAGGGCTAAACAAAAGTTTATGAAAAGGTCCTGAAAAGTTATTTGGAAGTTCTTTTATTTTTTCCCCTTTTAAGTTCCATAAACGTATCTTACCATTTTTGTCAGCAGTAGCGAGCAAGTTTCCATCTTGACTAAAAGCTATTCCATCCAGAATCTGATCGCCATTATCTTCATGCCCTTTCAATGACATCTGGCTATTGTTAGACAAATTACGTAAAGTAACATTACCCTGTTTATCTCGTTTAGCCAACATTAAATTACCCTGAGAATTGAAAGCTATAATGTCGGCTTCTATTCGCTTCCATTGATTGATTTCTCTAATTGTATAAACTATTGTTCTCAGCGTTCCCTTTACTTCATTCTGTAACTTAGCGTTTGGCTTTAATAACTGCAAAAGCCACTCTGTTTTAAGAGTCTTTGCTGCCCGTAAACTCTCAACTAAAGCTTCTAAATCTTGATCTAATTGTAAGTTTGCTTCGGCAGCTTGCCGAGAAGCCTGAATTTGACCAATTAAAGCGTCTCTCTGTCCAATCAAGGAGAATACCAAACCGGTGCCTAACCCGATAATAACAGCGATCGCTACACCCCAATTGCGACGAGTATTAAAGTTTTTTCGCCTGACGCTACGCTGCACAAACTCACTTTCTACTTGATTAAGCCAGTTATTATCCGATAAATATACCTTTTTCAACAAATCCAGACGAGGGTTATTATGCCAAAGAAACCTGACCTGTCCTTGTTTGTTCCAATCCTTAGCCGCTGGAGTCAACCGCCGTTGTAGAAGTAAACCTTCCTCATCCTCCTGCTTCCACTCCAACTTTTTCCAACCCCGCACCAAAGCATCATGAGCAAGTTCCACATAAGAATTTCCATCAGCATCTTTCCCTTGAACTAATAACCGTGCTGCGGTAAAACGCCTAATTACTTCCTTAACTAGACCATCTTTCTGTTGGGAATATTCTAGTTCCGATGACGGGACTCGCCTGCGCGCTAACTCCCCTCCACCAAGAGCCACCATCCGTAACATTACATGACGGATAATCTGAGCATAAGCAGAATCGTGATTAACTAACGCCTCATATTCCTCATCAGCTCTTTGAGTCAGAGATTGAGTGACTCCTCCTATTGATTCATAGTCTGCTTGAGTAATACTGCGGTCTAATATCTCTCCTTGATTTTGTGCTTTTGTCTGTCGCTGTAAATACTTCAGATACAGTTCGCTC
>NZ_JBNHEP010000228.1:0-32919 GCF_050015995.1 Dapis brunnea BLCC-M229
TCACTCTGAGATTGAGGTATTTGCTTCTATTGCGTATGTGGCAATAGTAATTTTTACTCACTCAGATTTAGGTAGTTGCTTCTATTGCGTATATAGCAATAAGAATTTTTGCTTAGTCTCAGATTTAGGCAATTTACTTTTAACTTCCTGTAGAGGTTTGGAGGTTTGAAGAGGATTTGGAGACCAAACCCCTACGAAATTCTTTACTCTGAACAGCATCCCCATATTTTCTTGTAATATTTTAGGAAATTGATAGAAAAATTTTAACCTAGTTTTGTATTTGAGCAGTGGGAGGAGTAAGAATAAAATAAGTCTTTTAGTTTAACGATCGCTAAGAATTGGATTTTATCTTATCCCCTAAATTTATCGATTCGGTTTACTTCTTTCATCTTCCCTCTTCCTTCCTCAAAAAAATGATAAATTTTGCCGAAATAAAACCTCAAGTCAATCCTAAATATTCTTTTGTCGGAATTGAGAAAAAGAGAGGTAAGTTAATTTTTCATTTACCAAAAGGATTTACTCAGGACGATCCAAATATTGATAGATTTGACTTTAAATGTGAATTATTTTTCAAACTCTATAAACTCCTGAAAATAATCCAGAAAATCTATCAAGAAAAAGGATATTTACAGAAAAATATCAAAGTTAATGACCGTGACGGTGTACTGCAACAGGAAGTGGGAAAAGAAGTTGTCGTTAAAGATGCTCAAGAAAGTATTTTTTATAGCAAACTTGATGCCTTAGATAATATCTTAGATATCTACGATGAGTTGAAAATATTAGCACTTGTCTCCCGTCTCAGTAAATCTGAAACTATAGACTATAGTAAAATTTATCGCTATCTTCATAAAGCGATTTTCCTAAACAATGGTGCAATATTTATAGACTACATTGACGTACCTAGTCAACAAATATCTTATGAAACGTCTGATATTGTAGCAATGTATTGTTATCTATTTAGTGAGATTCAGCAAAAATTAGGGGAAAATATCAATCCCAAAATTGCTGCTTTATCTACTAGGTTTCGGGAAAAATATATTGGGGATGAATATAGCTTGTTTAGCGAAAATCATTATCCATTAATTATTGAGACTTTACGAGATGCTTTGCAAACAATTGATAAATATACGCCATTGAAAGATATAGATTATTGGGATTTTTATGATGCAATTGAGAAATTTTTATTTGGGGAGTTGGATGACACAAAAGACGGCAAAATCTGGGGATTTAATAATTTTCATAGTGTTTGGGAGGGAATATGTTTAACTTATTTGCTCAAACAGACAAATTCATGTTTTGTCTGTTATCTGAATAGTCGATATATTGCCTCAGAAATAATTGCTCATTTGAGCTACAAAAACAGAATCATCGATCTGAGTAATATTTTCCATGTCAACGGTAAAGATATTTTTCCCGATGCTGTAATTCTTTCATTTCAGACAAAAGATAACCGCTCAAATTCTGCACTTTCAGATTTAGTTCCACCTAAGACTTCATATCAAATTGAAAAAGTCAAAAATTGGAATGACTTACGCTACTACACCAGTTTCAAATGTAATAAATATCAATTAAAAATTGCTCAGATTAACCAAAACCATGAACTGGAAAATCATACTTTTTATGAATTGGCTAAATTCTGCAAACTTGAGGCAGATGTACTAATAGTTTCTTCTTTGCCAGATCGGTTTTATTCTTACTGGGAAATTTGGGATGATTTTAATATCGAACAATTACAAATGATGAAAAATTTGAATCATGTATTTTATCTGGCTTTGAAATTTGGCATCTTATCATCTGACAGATTTTTTCAACGCTTCATTGATTATGTATTGGGGTCTGAATCTTTACTCAAAGACAATATATTTTATCTGTCATTATTTCGAGATAAAGATAGACTTCGCTCTCTCAAAGAAATTAATCAAAGCTTTGGCAATTTCCTGAAAAAAATTATGAGCAAAATTTCTATCCAAATCATTGATATTAAATATGCTAACTTTGATTATTATCTCAATCCAGGAAACCGAGAAGAAATTAAAAGTAGAAGTATTAGAAAACAGTTTGTCTATGAATATCTGATTCAAAATTATCTGGAAAATAATCAAAATATTGTCAAAAGTTGGAGAATTAATAGTGAATTTTGGCTGCCTATTTATAGGAAAAATTTACCAGTGCTTACTCCTGGTTCTAGATATATGGATAATTATGTGAAATTAACAGGGGTTAATATTATGAAAGTTATTGATAGTTATATTGAAGGTTAGGGAATTGAGAATTGAGAATTGAGGATTGAGGATTGAGAATTGAGAATTGAGAATTGAGAATTGAGAATTGAGGATTCAAAATTTATTTTGGTAACGGGGATTTGTCTGTCATCTTTTTTTATCAAAATTATACCATTTTCAAAAAAGGCAGTTACATCTGATTTTTTTATTTATTCCTACAATAAAAAAATGGAAACTCCATCAACTCTATAAATTAAACCTTTTTTTCTCTTTTTTATCATATTTTTTCCCCTGTTCTCTGTTTCCTATTCCCTGTTCCCTGTGTCGTGACTGTAGTAATATTTTATGAAATTGGTATTAGTAATGGCGATCGCTCAAATAAAAACTCAACAATATATTTAATTGCAGCTTAAATTAGTTCACATGATTTTTTTTATACCTTTAAGATAAATCTTTCTGAGTTTTTCTTCAAGACGAGTAAAATCAAGTTCACCACTTAGAGGAATTCTCGGTAACTCGGTTTTGCTGTTTTCATATTCCTTTAAAGTTTCATCATATATACGTTCACCAGTACCCATCCCATTAAGAGAACGCATTCTATCAAGTTCTGACTTGGGAAAATAATATTCAACATAAAAAACAACAACTTCACTTCCTGTTAAATATCCCTCAAATCCAGGCCAGAATGGTTTATTTGCATATCTATAACCTATACCAAGAACTTTATTAGAAAATGTTAAATTCTTCCAATCTATTTCGGGATGTATAGCCAATTGTTTATCAGTTCTTAAAGTCACACCCCAAAATTTGGGTTCCTGTAGCTCAGAATTAAGTTCTTCAATTATCCCATTAACAATATCATAAATTTTTTCAAGAAATTTTTTAGCTACATTTTCAAATAACTCCTTGTCTATATCAGTTGATACTTTATACTTAATCTCATCTAACAAAATTTTTTCATTATATTCTTGATTTTCTGACTCTAAAATATTTATTAAAGCAGTTTTAAGCGCAGGAATAGACTGCCAACGGGAATCTATGATTGTTCTAAAAGCTGTATCAAAAACTATATTAATTTTGGATAGTATGTATTCGGGTAAAGCTGATAATTTTTGTCTAGCTTTTTCAGTCTGATGTGGTTTATTTCCTTTTTCATCCAAAAGATGACGAGACGCTTTTCCTGTTATTACAAAAAACAAAATGCCACAGACTTGTGTTATGTCTGACCTTGTATCTCTTTGTGAACCACTTTCTCGTTTATGCTCTGGAAGAACAAAAAACCTATTTCCTATATCCTGTCCTGTAGGTGTTAAATTTGTATCATCCTCTTTGTTGAAAGAAAGACCAAAATCTATTAATACTGGAGTAGTTAGAGAATCGTTTCTAACCATAATATTGTCAGGCTTAATATCTCTATGCACTACATCTCTTTGATGACAATATTCAACAATATCTAACAATTTAATTGTGAACTTGACAGCATCAAATACATCAATTACCCCCTTCTCTATAATAAACTTCTCTAAAGTGCTTCCTTCTATAAATTCAGTCACCATGTATAGAGGAATATTTAAGTCTTCAAAATACTCGTAATTTGAATCAATTAATTTAGGTATTCCGGGATTTATAAAAGTTTTGAGATTATTTACCTCTCTACTCATTCTGGCACGTCTTTCTTTATCTTTTTGCTTATGAAGTATTTTGAGTACATACTCACCAGGAGGAAATGAATCATTTTTAGGTTTTACTAAAGAAGTTTCACCTTGACCACCTTGACCTATTTTTTCACTAATAGATTCCCAGTTCTTATCCCAAGGTTTTTTCTTATTTTTGCTCATACAAAAATTTTAGTACACAATAGGAAAAAGCATTATATTATTATAGCAATCCTAAATAGGTTGCAGGTAATTAAACAGTAAATAACAAAACTGAAACTCCTACCTGCTCCATAAAAAACAGTAATATTTTTGACACAAACAAATAATATAGAATTGCTATATTGATAAAATTGCTGCTGATTTTGATAGAACGATGTCTGAATTTTAGGATGCTTTAGGAAAATGATTTTATTCAGTAGTCATATTTTTAATATGATTTATAAACCATTCATTGACTAAATTTGTACGTCAATTTTTCTCTGTTCAGCAATTAGCGCAGACATCTTTCCCCCATAGGTTTACCTCACCAAACTGGAATTCGCTGTATTTTTTTCTCCTGAAAAGGAGAAGCTTTCAAGCCCTGGGAATAAATTATTAATTATTAATTAAACTACCGATCGCCTCTACAGACAATTCTTCAATATTATCCAAAACTACTTTTGCTCCTGCCTCCAATAATTTAGCAGTATAAACATTTTGCCTTTCCTCACTCTCCTGTACATGGGGAGGCAACACACCCACCCCAACCCAACTTCTCGACGGCACCTGTTTCCGAGCATTCTCCACTGTATAGATATCTCCCACTGTATCCCCAACATAAATCACAGGTAAATTTTCAGCCAAACCATCTTGTTTTTCCAACTGCTCCACTACTTCAAACAAACCAGTTGGGTCAGGTTTTCCCGGTGCATCCTCCATCGCCACCACTACTGGGAAACTCAACTCCAACTTTCCCTCCAAAACATAAGCAACTTCTGCCCGCATCGCTCCACTAAAAAATCCCCAAGAAAACCCTGCTGCCATCAACTCCTCAAAATAACCAGAACTTACCAACAAAGGTTCCGAACAAATATAACCATTCCAGTTATCCTCATCTAAACCCCGATAACGAGACTGAAAAAAAGCCACTAATTTTTGATAATCTAAAGCTACATCCTCCCGTTTCTGAGCTTGGCCTTCAAAATGGCGATAAACTAACTCTCGCGAAGCTTCCCAGTCATTATTCCAAACACCCTCAGACTTAAGCTGGTCAATATCTGCCAAAGTAGGGGTAAATGCGCCGGATGTACAATACTCTACCGTATCAGCGATCGCCCGTCGATAAGACCCACCCACATCCCGAATCACACCATCAATATCGAAAACCAAAATTGCTTTATTCATCATCAAATTTTTATGGTAAAATGAAATTTTGTGTGTGTAAAGTTTGAAAATTAGCCGAAAATTGGCTCAGGAGGTAAATTGTCCAAATTTGTACTAAAAGTAGTCTGGTTAGACGATAATGTAGCACTTGCTGTAGATCAAGTGGTAGGAAATGGTACCAGTCCTTTAACTTGTTACTTTTTCTGGCCTCGGAATGATGCCTGGGAACAACTAAAAACAGAAATGGAAGCAAAACATTGGATTTCAGAAGTAGATCGGGTGGATCTCTTAAATAAGGCTACTGAAATAATTAACTATTGGCAAGAAGAGGGTAGAAGAAGACCACTTTCAGAAGCTCAGGCAAAGTTTCCAGAACCAGAAATAGTTTTTACAGGTACTAATTAATGAATTTAGAATTCTGAATTTAGAATTCTGAATTTAGAATTCTGGTGTGACTAAATTTGAGAGGCGCGAGAATGCCTTAACCGCCCTGGTTACTCCTATAGGCGACTGCTATATAACAGTTGAAGCAAAGGTTAGGACATTTCTAAATATTCAAACCTTTTGATAGTCTACTTTTCCCTGTTCCCTATTCCCTGTTCCCTATTACCTATTCAAGTAGCGCTATACTAGACTATCTTACACAGTTAATCTAATTAATCAAGGCAGAATTTGTTAATGAACCAGGAACAGACATTACCAATCAGCGACCAACTGCCACTTGTAACTTCGCCAGATATTCTCAAAAAAGCTATTGTATATAAGCTTGATAGCTATATTTCAGGTCGTGGCGAGTTGGTGCTTCCTTGTCTGCCTGGTATGCTCGACTATTATATAAATATTGTAGAAAATTTATTTTCTCATCTGGGTAGACCAATGCCTGCTGAAAGAAAACTACAATTGCGTCAAATGATGGAAACGAGGTTAACAGAGGGGTTTAATATTTCTGCAACTTCAATGTTGGTTATTCAATATGAATTAGTCAAGCCTCCCAAAAAAGGTATAGCTTGTCAAGTAAGTATTCGCACTCCAACTTTAGGAGAACAGTATAAGTCTTGGATAGAGAAAAGAAAGCCTCCTTTATTTGGTTCTCATCCGGATGCTAAGGTTTTAGGAACTGTGGGAGAATTTGACAAAAATGCTGCTTTGAAAATATTAGATGTGGGAGGAGGAACAGGTAGGAATGCTTTACCTTTGGCGCGAAAAGGTCATTATGTAGATGTTTTAGAGTTAACCCCTGCTTTTATTGAACAGTTACAAACAGCGATCGCTACAGAAAATTTATCAATGAATGTGATAGAGGGAGATATTCTCGCTCCACTGACAAGGTTGCGACCAGCTTTTTATCAGTTGGCGATCGCTACAGAAGTAGTATCTCATTTTCGGGATATAGATGACTTACGGTTATTTCTAGCAAAAATGTCTGATGTTACTTGCTCTGGTGGTTTACTTTTATTCAATATATTTTTAACAGTAGAGGAATATGTACCAGATAAATTAGTGCGAGATATGGCGCAGTTATGTTGGTCGAGTTTGTTTACATCTGAAGAGTTGGCAATAGCAATGGAAGGTTTACCTTTAGCAATGGTTTCTAATGAGTTAGTCATAGAATATGAACGTCAACATTTACCAGAAACTGCATGGCCTCCCACAAGTTGGTTTGAAAGTTGGGCGACTGGTAGAGATATATTTCCCTTAGCTAATGGTAAACCACCCCTGGAGTTACGGTGGATATTATGTCAGCGGGTGTAGTTATTTCAGTTATCAGTTATCAGTTATCAGTACCTCCTGAAATAGAGAGGCTTGAAAGAGTGAATTTTCTTTGAGGTTAGGACATTGGTAAACCAGGAAACTTATTCAGAGATTACTTTTAACTTTTGACTTTTGTGTAGGGCTATACTTTTTTATTCCTGCCTTAAAATGAGATTATTAATAAACACTAGAAAGTTTGCCTAATGTCAACACCATCACCCCATCAAGGTTGGAATATTACTGAAGAACAAAGAGAAATTTATAGACAACGTTCAAAAGCATCTAGTCGTGCTAAAAAGCAAGCTTTAAATGGAGAAGGGAAAAAACCCATACATCCTATCAATATCCCTAATCTAAATCCTGAAAAGTTGATGCCACAAATGCCTAAAAATAGATGGCGAACTCTCTCCTTATTTAGTGGAGGTGGTGGTCTTGACCTTGGTTTTGAACTAGCAGGTTTTACTCATATTTCCTCCTACGATATTCTCGTAGAAACTGGTAATACTTTGCGCAATCTTCGACCAGACTGGCAAATTTTTTCAGGTGAAAAAGGAGATGTCAAAAAAGTAGATTGGCGCTCCTATTGTGGCTCGGTTGATATTATCCACGGGGGTCCACCTTGTCAGCCTTTTTCTGTTGCAGGTCGTCAAAAAGGTAAGGAAGATAATCGCGATATGTTCCCTCAATTTATTCGCGCTGTACTAGAAATTAAACCTCTGATATTTGTAGCAGAAAATGTCACGGCATTGGTAAGTAAAAAGTTTGGCAAATATGTTGAAGAAATTATTGAATCTCCTTTAGCGCCTCACTATAAAATCACAAAATTTATTTTAAATGCTCCAGATTTTGGCATTCCTCAAATTAGAAAGCGAGTCTTTTTTGTCGGTTTTCGGGATGAAAAATATTTAGCTAAATATCAACCTCCTCAGCCTACCCATTATTGGCATTATCTACCAACAAATCAATCTCCAAAACCAGTTCAACTTAATCTTTTCGATTATTTTGAAACTCCAGAAAAATTACAACGTTGCATGGGAACTCGTGAAGCTTTAGGATTACCAAATATTGGATTTGATGCTTTATCACCTACTCTAAGAAGTGGATTAACCGGACCTCGCCATACTACTTCTATTTTAAGTAGTGTTTCTGCACAAAAAGCTTGGGAAAAATTACATATTTGGCCGAACGGAGTAGCAGAAAATCGTGAAAAAGCACATTTATTTGTAGCCAAAAATAATCATTTTCGGTTATCTGTTCCTGACTGTGGAATTCTCCAAGGTTTTCCTGAGTCTTGGCAATTTTCTGGTGCAGTTTATCAAGCATTAGGTCAAATTGGTAATGCTGTACCACCTCCTATGGCTTATCAAATAGCATTATCTATTTCTCAAGTATTTTCTTGAATATTTTCTATTACAAGTTGTCTTAAACGTTGAGCATGATTATTAGTTATTCGCTCCCAATCTTTAAAATATGAAGCAGGAATATGGGGATTATTTAAAGTTGAACCTCTCTCAATTAAATATTGACATCTATCTCTTAAAATCAAAAGCATTCTTTCAGGAGAGTAGCCGAATTCTAAATCCATTTTATTTCGGTATTCTTGGATTGTGTATTGTCTTTTTTGCAGACTCTGAGCATCTTCGAGGGTGTAAACTTCTTTTTCCCCAACAATTTCATATAGTAAAGATATACTAATCAATTCTGGTATTAATTGAGCAAGTTTATAATCTGATGCAACATAAGCTGATTTTTCACTAATCCAAGGAGCCATCATTTTAGGGGAAGCATATAAGCAATATTTTAGAGTTTTACCACCTTTTTCATAGAAACCAAATAACCAATGTTTTTCTCTCCACTTTTTAATATGCTCTGGTCCAAAATCTCTAACTGTAGTTACAGAATTCTTTGTAGTTGACTTTAATTCAAAAGGAATTTTCAGTGCATTTAAGAGACTGTTTGTAAAATAAGTATTAAGAGAACATGCGAGTGACTAAAATCTAAAAGCGGTAATACTTCAAGAGATTGAAATTTGGTAGGTAGAGAAGTATTCAGTACATATATTCCTAGATTTTTAAGCGACAAATATTTGTCTTGATTTCTTCCTCCTTATTCCCTATTCCCTATTCCCTATTCCCTGTTCCCTGTTCCCTGTTCCCTGTTCCCTGTTCCCTATCTCCTTTTTATATTTCCTTTACAAACAATCTCTAAAGTCAAAATTGCATCTGTTCCACTACGAGTTAAATTGACTGGTCTTTCTAAATTAAATAACTGGATAAGTTCATTCTCTCGACTATCATCTTGTACTGTCATTAATTAACTGGGATTGGAAAATAATTAATTTGATAAATATCATGAATTTTATTAATTAGAAAGACACAAAAAACTGAAGTATGTAATGAAAAGTAAAATCCTCAAAACTTTCCTTTCTATTACCTTTTGCCTCTAGCATGAGTGGCTGTGATAACGAGAATTTTTCATACCCAGTTACTTATTTTGCTTTAAGCATTAAAAATAGCTATAACTAATCAGTCCAAATAACCAATTTCCCAGAGTGGAATGAATCAAAAAATTATAGATTTCTCCAGTTTTCCACAATTCTTGTAACCGTGTTCCATGATAACCAAATAAAACTATAAAACAAAAAATATGACACTGATGGTTTTGAATTAAAGGTATATAAAATACCCGGATTTTTTGATTATTTATTAATTCCAAAACAAGATGTAAAATTGCAATTACAAACACAGCAAAAAATACAGGCCCAAATAAATGATAAGCGATCGCCTGACTTAAATCACCTCGTGCAACTGCCATGACAGAGCGGGTTAACCCCCATCCAGGACAAGGAATACCTACATAACGTAAGAGTGGGCATCCTAGAAATGGTATTTTCAAACCAAAATTTAAGAGGTAACTGCCAATAATAGGAATAAGAGCGATCGCCAGATAAATATATCGTTGACTTCGCTCTTTATTAGACAAAATTTTAGAATACTTTTCCATTGAATTTCTTTACCGACTACGCAACAAATCCCAACTAAAACAAGTGAGATAAATTAGAATTGTTGCCATTTGTTGAAATATGACTAATGCAACAGTTTTTACTAATAAATTACTTTCTGATTGAGAATAACCAACCATCGATCCTCCTGCCAGAATCGCAATGAGAATCAAAAAAATTATTTTCCTATACTTAAGTTTGAGCATTGTTCAAATTCTCCCCATTCTTGATTATATTTTAGGTCAATGCTACATATCCAAAGACAAAGAAAACTGCACAAGGAATGATACATATCAACAATAACCAGGGAGATTTTTCCAACTTATTAAAAATTCTCACCCAAGCCATAATGTATTTAATCGAAGCGATGATATTAACACATGGAATACAAGCCAAAATTGTCCATAAAACAGGTTTTTCCTCATCACCAGCTTTGAAATGAATGTATGTACCTAAAATTGGAATCCAAGCATACCAGGCATTTTCAACATTTAATTTTTGGTAAATCTTATAGCAGAAAAATGCCATTATTAAGTATCCAATTACACCACCTCCAACTTGAGTTGGTTCTACCTCTGGTACTTCTGGTAGTTCAGTTGTTGCTTCCTGTGCCAATAAAATTGGTAACATCATACCAATAGCTGAATTAACCCATGAAAATTCACTCAAATATAGCATTTGTCCTCATCCATTAAAATTAATAACAATTGAGATTTTTATCTATAACTAAGCAAACTTTAATCCTCAAAATATTAGAAGCATTAAAATTTTGTTTTTTTTAAAGAATTTGAATTATATATACCTAGTTGTAAGTTGAACTAATTCTAATAATTAAACAGACTATACTTTCTGAGAAAAGACTCAATATTTTCATAAATTTTGAGATTTTCATTATAACTAAATCCACCATGATCGCCCCCTATAATAGTTAATAATTGATTCGGTACATTAGCTTGATTAAGTGCTTCGTGAAATTTCACGGCATGATTATATGGCACACTTAAATCAGCATCACCGTGAACAGTAAAGATAGGTGGCAGTTGAGAATGTACATAATTTATCGGAGAAATACGCGACCCTATTTCCAAGCGATCGCTCTGGTTTCCCATCCACTCCAAAGCATAATCTCGAACATTTGCTCCCTCCAGCAAATCTTTGACATCAGTAATACCATACCAATTGACGATACCTGCTACCTTTAATTCCTCATCACCTTCGCAATAAGAGTCAAAACCAGCATTAGGAGTTAACAAAGCAGTTGTCATAGCTAAATGACCGCCAGCAGAAAACCCGCTAAGAATAATTTTTTCAGGATTGAAATTGTATTGTTGAGCATTTCTCATTACCCAACGTAAAGCACACCGACAGTCTGCTACTGCTGCAGGTGCTAACGACTGTGCTGCCAAACGATATCCCACATTAACAACAGAAAAACCCATTTTCAGATATGGCAATAAAAAAAACAACTCAACTTCTCTAGGACGGTCTACCCAACCCCCACCGTGAATAAATATTACTGTAGGTTGTGGTTTAGGGGCGAGAGATTGATAAATATCTAACTGCAAATCGTAATTATTAACAGTCAAGTATTTAATATTTTTGTAAATGCGATAGTTATTTGAAAATGCTAGGATTTCAGAAGCAGGATTTGACAGTATTTTCCAAGTATTAATTGGCAGAAAGTTATAACCAAGAAATACTGCTTGAGATGATACTTTAGATAGATATTTTTTGAACATTACCTTTAGTGTTAATATAAATTTATTCTAGAAATTTTAAGTTAATATTTTTAGGGAATGTTTGTCAAGGTTACTTGATACTTTACTCTCGCGACTCTAGTCTACATTTAGCAAAATCAAGAAATTAATAATTTGCGGAACAACCCTAAACAATTATTATCCTATAAACTACCTACTACTGATTAGTAAGATAAATTTTTCCCAATTATAATTATCTGTTCATCTCTGTAAAAATTATTCTCTTGTCCGACTACTTCTACTCACTTACTAATGTATTTAGCAAAATCAATAAATTTCGATACTTTTGCGAAAAACCATACACACTTACTAAATTACCAACCACTTTTAGTAAAAGCATTTTCTTGCTAATAAACATCATCTAGTTTATACCTATAAAATCCTGACTTTGCCAGAATTATTTAACTCAATTACTATCATATTTAGCAAAATCAATAAATTAAAAATTTACGGAAAAAACCGACACAATTATCAACCAAAAAATCAACTATAACTAATTAGGAAAAAGTAAGATGATTTTATTCCTAATTTCAATTATCCGTACATCCGTACCAAAATCCTTGTTTTGCCAGAATTATTCAACTCACCAAAAAATCAAGTTTCAAGCCTCCCCTCTTAAAGCCATGAAAAAAGTCAACTTTAGTATTTCAAGACTCCTATTTCAGTAGAAAGTACTGATAAGTGAAATTACCTACTACCTAATTCCAGCAGGTCTAACTCCAGTAACTTTAAGAGTAATTCTGTACAGACTTTTACTAGCTGTTAAATAAAGAGTTTTATAGTCATTATTTCCCCATGCTAAATTAGTGACTCTCTCCGGTACAGAAATAATTCCTAGTAACTTTCCTGATACAGAAAAAACCCAAACTCCTCCTGGTCCAGTGCTATAAATATTTCCCTGTAAATCTACTTTCATCCCATCAGGAACACCTTGTTTATTCGGGTCTTTTAATTCAGCAAAAATCTTTCCGTTTTCTAAAGTTCCATCTGACTTAACATCAAAAATACGAATATGACCTTTTTCAGAATCATTAACATAAAGTTTACTTTCATCAGGCGAAAGAGCAATACCATTAGGACGAACAAAATCATCAACTAATAAACTTAATTTACCATCTGGTGCAATTCGATAAACACCATAAAAACCCAATTCTTCCTGTTCTGATTTAATCCCATAAGGAGGGTCAGTAAAATAAATACTGCCATCTGATTTGACAACTAAATCATTCGGACTATTCAAACGTTTACCATTATATTTATCAACAAGTGTAATTATTTTGCCATCTTTTTCAGTTCGCGATACCCGACGATTACTATGTTCACCAGTAATTAATCTTCCTTGTAAATCAAGAGTATTACCATTAGCATTGCCAGAAGGACGACGAAATACTTTAACCTCTTGATTAGGTTGCCATTGATAAATTGTATTTTCAGGAATATCACTAAATAGTAAAAAACCTTGTGGATGCCAGACAGGTCCTTCAGTAAATTTGAAACCTTCTGCTACTTTTTCTACCTGTGCATCTTTCCCAATAATTTGTTGTAAATTTTCTATTGAGCTAGCTTGATTTAATTGGAAATAATTATTTATTGCTTGACTACTATCATTATAAAAGATAGTTACTACTGCTACTAATAAGATAGTCGATCTAAAAATTCCAAATTGTATACTTGACATTTTATATTTGTGGTTAATTTTGATTGAGGTTAGATTTGGATAGGGAAGATATTTTACCATTTTTCTCTCCAAACAGTAAGTAGTATACTAAAATTGTTATCGCTTTTGATGAAAGACTGAATATTTGTCAAGTTTTATATTCTGAATTAGAATAAAAAGTTAATTAACCACAAAAGTCTTGGATAATTGCAACAGTCTAGTTAATTTGAGACCAAACTACGACTACTCCAGATGTTTAATCCTTATATGTCTTAAACTAATATAGAAATCAGGAATCAGATGTAAGAATTTAAGTGTTTCTTAAAAGAATAGAGTATAGCAGTTATCTTATTCATATATATACATTTTTTCTTTCTTCTGTGTTCCCTATTCCCTAAAAATCTCCAATATCTCATACCAATTCACTTTAAGGATGTCACAAATAGTTTCAAACTTTAAATGTCAAATAATTGCCTGAAACTGTTGTTTTATCAAAGTTTTTAGCAATCGCAAATCTGGCATTTTGAATTCTAAATTCTGAATTCTGAATTCAGTGAAACGGTATCACAACTCAAATCATATTGCTATATTGAATTTATCAATAGTCCCTAGTAACCATAAATCACCATTCAATTAATAATTACCATGCAAATTTCCAGTAATCAAACTTCTCTATCCAAAACACTCCATAACCGACGAAAAAAGTTAGCCAACTTAATTAATTTTCCAGCTATACTTTGGTCAGGAAGTCGTAGTTCCCGTAACTTTCCAGCTAATACTTTTCCCTTTCGTCCTAGCAGTCATTTTCTTTATTTTGCTGGTCTACCTATTGAAGATGCTGCTATACGTTTAGAAGCAGGAAAATTAGAACTATTTATGGATAATCCACCGCCAAGTAATCTACTTTGGCATGGAGAAATACCAACACGGGATAGCCTGGCAGAAATTATTGGCGCCGATGCTGCTTTTCCGATGAAAGAATTAAAATCTTATGCCGCAAATGCAGCAACTATTTCTGTACAAAACCCCACTACTAAAATTACACAATCTCAGATTTTAAATCGCGATATTTTTCCCTCTAATAAACCCCAAGAAATTGACTTAGAATTAACAAAAGCAATTATCTCTTTAAGACTTAGCCATGATGATACAGCTTTAACAGAAATCAAACAAGCAGCAGCAGTAACAGTAGAAGCTCATAAAGTAGGAATGGCAGCTACAAAAAATGCTAAATTTGAAGCAAATATCCGCGCTGCAATGGAGAGTATTATTATTTCTCATAATATGACTTGTGCTTACTCTAGTATTGTGACTGTACATGGGGAAGTTTTGCACAATGAACAATATTATCATCCTCTACAAACAGGAGATTTACTATTAGCAGATGTAGGTGCAGAAACAACTTTAGGTTGGGCAAGTGATGTGACTCGTACTTGGCCTGTTTCTGGTAAATTTTCTCCTACACAAAGAGATATTTATGATGTAGTTTTAGCTGCCCACGATGAATGTATTGCTCAAATTAAACCAGATGTTGAATATATAAATATTCATCTATTAGCAGCTAAAATTATTGCCGAAGGATTAGTTAATTTAGGAATTTTAAAAGGTAAACCAGAAGACTTAGTAGAAATGGATGCTCATGCTTTATTTTTTCCCCATGGAGTCGGTCATATATTAGGTTTAGATGTACATGATATGGAAGATTTAGGAGATTTAGCAGGATATGAAATGGGTAGAGAACGTAGTAGTCGTTTTGGTTTAGGTTTTTTACGATTGAATCGTCCTTTAATTCCGGGAATGCTAGTCACAATTGAACCTGGTTTTTATCAAGTTCCTGGAATTTTAAATAATAAAGAAATGCGTCAAAAATATCAGAATATTGTCAATTGGGAAAAGCTAGAATATTTTTCTGATGTTCGAGGTATTAGGATTGAGGATGATGTTTTAGTTAGGGCAAAGGGTGCTGAAATTTTGACTCAAGAATTACCTAGCGATATTGATGCAATTGAAAAATTAGTAGGATAATTATTTAGGAATTACTGAATCAATTTTTAACCTTAAGTAATCATAGTTTTGATAATTAGGGTTTGCTTATGGAAGTCTTTTAGTAAGAGGAGGATTTAGGAGTCAGGAGTCAGGAGAAATGGGAATTATAGAGGAGATAGTAGGAAAAATCCTCCCTTGATTGTTCGGCCTAACTCTTGATCAAAATCCTAAATTTTTGAACCTGAGCCACCTCAAATTTTGCGCGAGACAACCATCTATAATATCGAAGCTTTTCCTATCCCAAAGATATGAGCCGCTTCCGTGATTTTACCTCCATTTTCCACAAAATTTATTACTTTTTGTATTAAGTCTAAACTGTAAGGCATGGTTAAAAATAGTTTCTAGTTGACTTGATTTTATTATACTGAACTTTTGTCTCAATCTTAATTAAAACGACTATATATTTTGTTCAGATATTCAGTTATAAATAAAATTTGAATAAAGTTAATTGGAACTAACAATGATTATAATCCCTACTATTCTCTCTATTGCAATATTGCCTCTTCTCTATTCCCTATAACCAGTTATTTATAAATATTCAACCGAACATAATATTATACCTTAACATTCATCCTGAAAAACAGCCCCACGTTTAATTAATTCCTGCTTCATTTCCTCATAAATTCCCAGATTATTACCAAATATAGCACCATCTAATTCTGCACCTTCTAGATTTATTTTTCTTAAATCAGCCCCCAGTAACCTAGCATTTTTCAAGTTAGCATTCATCAGATTTGCCATCATTAATTTGGCATTTGATAATTCCGCATCACACAATTGAGTTTTTATCAGTTTAGCTTGATTCAATAAGGCACCTGTCATAATAGAATTAAATAATAAAGTATTGCTCAGGTTAGCTCCTTCCATATTCGCATTATCTAAATTTGCTTTAATCAAATTAATATCTGCTAGATTAGCATTAGTTAATTGAATATTAGTGAGATTAGCATTGCTGAGATTAGCATATCTGAGGTTAGCAGATTCTAGATTAGCATTAGTTAAATTAGCAGTGCCTATATTCGCACCCTTAAGATCGGCATTTTCCAGGTTAACCCCACTTAAATTTCTGCCATAAGCACCATGATTAACAATATCCCAAACCAGATACCACTTATCATCTAATTCTGTTCCATGATTAATTTTTACCCCTCTTAAATTAACATGATTTAAGTTAGTATCTCTCAACTTTGTGTTATGAAGATTAGCATCACTAAAATTAGTACAATAAAGATTAGTACCTTCAAGATTAGCACCTTCAAGATTAGCTCGGTTTAATTGACCTCCAACAAGGTTAACATTAGATAAATTAGTACCTGTAAGATTAGCATCTTTAAGGCTAACATCTGTCAAATTGGCATGACTAAAATTAGTACCTGTAAGATTAGCTTCGTTGAGGTTAGCATCATTAAGTTCCGCATAACTCAAGTTGGCATTTGTGAGATTACTATTTCTCAGATTAGCACGAGTTAAATTAGCATTAGTTAGATTAGTTTCAATTAACTTTGAATTTGTAATCTCGCTACGCCAGAGGTTAGCACCTTCTAGGTTAGCACCCTCTAGGTTAGCACCCCTAAAACTGGCACCTCTGAGGTCTGCACCTTTAAAATTTACCTTGCTAAAGTTAGCAAACCACATTATTGCCCCACTTAGATTAGCATGACTCAGATCGCTATTACTAAAGTTAGTTCTTTTCAGATTAGCGCACAGTAAATAAGCACTCCTTAGAATAGCGTCACTCAAATTAATATCATCTAGATCACTCAGACTTAGGTCAGCATACTCAAGATTTACACCAGCAAAATTGTTAGTTAATTGTTGACTGGTGGTTTCATCAGCATCATTTATTGCTTGATTTTTTGTACCTTGAATTAGTTTCTGTAGTTTCTCAAGTGATTGTTGGTTAGCCATATATACTTATATCTTTAATGTTTGAAATTTTAAGATGTTATTTGAGGCCAATCATTAAAATTAATTTAGTCCTGTATAATTCAGAATAATTGTAAGCATTCAGCTATTAGCGGTCAGCTCTCAGCTTTTTAAGGAAGGATGTAGCTCAATATACTATTAAGGTTAACTAGTGGACTTTTACCAAAAAATCAGGTCTAAAATCTTCCCTTGGATAGGGGATAAACAAAATCAACATCCATATTTCAATCCCAATGGTTTAGGCAGATGTACTGATAATTGATAACTGAAATTACCCATACTTTTAATTCTTTAAAACCTCTCAATTTCTTTTGCCTCTTTTCAAGGTTAATAAAGCTGATAGCTAATAGTTGACGGCTGAATACTTACGAATAATTACGCTTCTACTAATATAATCATCGCCAATAATTATCACAAAACAGGCATTTATATAAAATCTGAAGAAATAGGCAAGTAAAATTCCAATTAAAAGAAATGAAAACAGTAAATTTTGACTTTTTCTCTGGGGCACCTAACTTGATTTTTGACTATTTACTAACTTATATTTACTCTGTCTTTTCTCAAATTACCGAGAGTATGAATAGAAAAATATCAACAGAAAAATAAAGTAAATAAATTGGTAATTAATTAATTTTTCTCTGACTAAGTATCCTCAAAAACTGCCCCACGGCTAATTAAATCTTGCTTCATTTCCTCAGATAAACCAGCATCATGCCATAACCTAGCTTTCTCTACTTTTGTATTCTGAAAATTAGCTCCTTTTAAATTTGTTAATGCTAATCCAGCTTGAGTTAAATCAGCATCACTCAAATTAGCACCACTTAAATTCGCATCACTTAAATTTGCATTACTTAAATTCGCATTACTCAAATTAGCACCACTCAAATTAGCACCACTTAAATTAGCCAAAGCTAAACTAACAAGGTGCAAGTTTGCATCAGTTAGATTGGCATTACTTAACAACGCACCACTCAAATCTGCACCACCCAAATTTACTTTACTAAGATTAGCTTCACTTAAATCTGCATCACTTAAATCTGAACCCCGTAGGTAAGCACCATGTAAATTTGCTCCACTCAAATCAACACCACATAAACTAACCCCTAATAATTTAGCATCAGCAAAATCTTCAGCAGGATTTAGACCAACAATATTTGCTAACTCCAATAAATCTTCTGTATTTGCCTCGACCACATTTTTGCTCATTATTCTAAACTCTGAAAAATCACATCCAGCAGCAGTTGCAGATAACATTAAACCTTGCAACTCCTCTGGAGATTTATATTGTAATGACTCAGAAGTTAACTCAGAGTTAAAATTCTGCGATCGCAACCAAAGCACCAATTTTATTTCCAACACAGCTAGTCGGTTGGGGCTAATATTATGAGGCCATAATCCTTCAATACCAGTCATAGAGTCAAAAATTTCATCAGCTATATTTTTAACTGTTATACCAGTTTTCACTCCCAGAAAATTAGTTTTAACTTATTTTTCGGTGTTCTTGAATCTTAGGGGTCAGGAGTCAGGAGTCAGGAGTCAGGAGTCAGGAGTTAGAAATAAGTTTTTCTTGATTGACAATTTATACCAGGGGTATTGACATCCTCCCGACGCTGACCTGCGGTACAGCGCGGGATTCCCGTCCATCAATAAATTTTTACTACAAATAAAGAATTTTGACGATCGCTGCTTCCTTAGTTCTATAAACTTGATAAAATTTTAAATTTTTTTGCTTTTTTTCTTCCCTCTTCCTTATCTCCTAGATAACTAAATCCTTCTTCTTTTTTCCTTTTTCCTTTCTCTTAGTTTCATGCCTAAAATCAGCAATGCTTATCTTTAGCTACTCTCAAACCTCAAAAAATGCACCTCCCGCCACCAACTCCTGTCTCTTATTTTCAGAAATACCCTGATTTTCCCCAAATATAGCCTTCTCTAAAATTGCCTCTTTTAAATCTGCTCGTTTTAAATTAGCGCCTCGTAAATTAGCCCCACTTAAATTAACTCTACTCAGGTCTGCATTTTCCAAAGAAGCATTACTTAAATCAACATTAACCAATTTAGCATTAGGCAGATAAGCACTACTCAAGTCAGCACTACTAAGATTAGCATTACTCATATCCGCACGAGGTAATTTTGTCCGTAAATCTGCACCTGCAAGATTAGCCCCTAAAAGTTTAGCATCTCGCAGATTAGTATTACAGAGATTAGCTTGACTTAAGTTAGCACCACTAAGATTAGCTCCACTCAGGTCAGCCAGGGTTAAGTTAGCATTACTGAAATTAGTCTTTTGTAAGTTTGCCCCAACAAAATTAGTATATTGGAGGTCTATGCCACTTAAATCACTACCTGCAAAATCTTCCGTAAAATTTAGAGCCACAGTTTGAGCAATTTCTGTAAAGTTATTGCCAAATTGTTTTGATAATAATTCTTTGGCGATCGCTATCTGCTGATGTTTCAATTCTTCTACTTTTCTTCTATCCCCCATTGATTCGTATACTAATCTCAGATTAAATAAAGCATCTCCTTGGCTAGTAAAATTATCTATTTTTTTCGCAATAGCTAATTGTCGTTGATAATATTGTTGAGCCAGGGAAAATTCTCCCAAGCCATGATAAGCTATTCCTAAACTTGAGCAAGCTTCTTGGATGGCAAATTCGTCTAGGGTTTCTTCAGTGATCGCTAAATGTTGTTGTTGATATTTAATTGCTTGTTGATAATTTTCTAGAAAATAATAAGCATTCCCTAAATTTCCTAATGCTTTTGCTTCTCCTTCTCTGTCTTTAATTTCTCTAGCAATATTTAAGTGTTGCTGATAAGATTCTATAGCTAACTGATAATTTGATAGTGCTTCATAAGCTACACCTATATTTCCTAAAGCTGCACCTTGTTTACGACGGTTAGAAATTTTTTGGTAAATAGCTAGTGCTTTTTGCCAACACTCCAAAGCTGATTCAAATTGATTATTTTGATATTGATAAATCCCTTGTTTAACTAACTTGTCTGCTATTTCAGTCATAAAGTTTTCAGTTTCTTCAATAGTTTTTTTAATTGAATTTTATGTTTTACTGTTATATAACCCATTTGAGACTTCATTTATCTAATCATAACGATCAAATTTAATCCCTACCTGGTTATACCAATTTAATATGAAGTTGCATAGAATATAATTTTAATCAGAGTTGACTATAGATAAAGACAGACAAGCTAATGAATTTTTTAATTCTGTGTAGCCTTACATAAAATTGGTATGATACGAAATCCAGTTATCAATGCATATACTTTTTTTAATCTTCTCTAATCCTGTTGCCTTACCCTCATAGAGATTCTTGTCTAAACTAGATTTACCATCATATTTTCGTGATTTAAGGCACACTACAAAGAAAGTATATTTATTTATTAAGTTTTATTACTAATTCCAGTTGATGGTGAGTTACCCAGTATTACTTCATAGATTGTATAATTAGAAGTAATATTTTTATGTTAAAGGGAATTTATACTCTGGCTAATGATGTTGTATACGATCAGCTTGTGGCTTTACTAAATAGTATTGAAGCTAATGTTAGTCCTGATATTCCTATTTGTGTAATTCCTTATGATGACCGACTTGAAAAAGTTAAACAAGAAATTAATTCTAGATCAAATGTAATCTTATTTGATGATTCTCAATCAATTCAACGTTGGGAAGATTTTGCTTATGAAGTATGGTCTGCTCATCCAATAGCAAATAAAAAAGTATCTCGTTCTCAATGGTATAAAGGTCATTTGCAAAGAAAATTTGTTGCTTTTGATGGTGAATTTGAACAGTTTGTTTTTTATGAAGCCGATCAGTTAGCGATGAAACCTGTTAATGATGTGTGGGAAAAACTACAAAAATATGACTTTGTTTTTGACGATTGGGAACATAAAAAACCAACACCTGTAGCAGCTTTAAATATACCTCTTATTGAATCTTCTAGTACATATAAAGAAGATGATATTAGAAAAAAAATTCATGATGCTAGTTTTTGGGGTTCTAAAAGAGGATTGTTCAACCCAGAAGAATTAATTAATTTGAAGGCGAAATTAATTAATGAAAATGAAATTGAATGGATTAATGGGTATGGGTTTTGGGATGATGTATTTTTATTAAATTATTTAACGTTCAGGTGCGATCGCCCCATTTATAACTTTACTCTAAGTGAAAATGGACAAGATAGAACAGGTAACTGTGCCGACGCCGATCCCTTTATTAATATTGATAATGTACTTTATAATCAACAAGGTTTAAAACCGATTCACAGAATTCATTATATGAATTATTCATCTAAAGATTTTGCACGTCTATGTCAAGGTTATGATGCTGAGATTAGATATAAATACGATATTCACAAACTGTATAAGAATTTCCATTAGCAAGATTATGGTTAGTTTCTGGCAATAAATTCCAGGTATTATCTAGAAAAATTGAAGTAGGAGAACTAAACCCACTTAAATCTCGATTAGATAGTCTAACAGATTTTTTTACTGTTTCATAAAGTTCTACATCACTAAGATTAATATTTAACTTAGTATTAGTTTCTTTGAGTCTTTGATAGAGATGTTCAGTGGCAGTCAAGCCATCTTCCGAAATAGGTTCAAATGGAATCGTAGATTCAATACAAGCAATAATTTTAAACAGATATTTAGGTGTCATAAATGTTTCCATGACTTTTGCAGCAACCACAGCACTCATAAACTCATTTTGACCGCTAAAAGGTAACAAAACCTGACCAGGAACAAAACCAAAAATAAACGTTACCATCTCAAAAGTCCGATCATTAGGCAATTCATTTTTTTCCCTAATTTTTAACTTTCCTTGTGTCTCTTGAATATAAGGAGCAAGATAATAACTTAGATTAAAATTAACACTATGATCTACTTGTACATAAACTAAATCGTGGAATAAAGCTGCTAATACTTCAATCGCATCTTGTGAACTTCCCACCTCAAAAATATGATTAGGAGTATGAAAATAACGCCATGGCCATGTCATTGGTTGCACAATTAACTCCGCAATTTCAGCAAGTTTCTCTGGTTTAACTTCTACCTGTAGTTGTTTAGTTGCCCAGTTGAGTTTTTCCAAGCATTGTTCATACTCATGTTCAAAGTTTATTGCTTCTTGACTACTTATTTTGTTAATTAATGATTGACTTTTAACTAAAAATCAGTTAAATTATTCTTTATAAACATTATTATGGTTTCTTCTTGTCTAAAATTTGATTTCCATCAAAGTTTTCCAAGCAAATTGTGGTAGAGCCAACATTCGTCGCCAACGCCAAGGCTCCTGATAAAGTCGATACAACCACTCCAAAGAATTGTCACAAAACCAAGCAGGTGCCCTTTCCTTTACACCAGCCCATATATCCAAACTACCACCAATACCAATCCAGATTGCTTGAGGACAAATATGTTTATGTTTTGCAATCCACAACTCTTGACGAGGCACTCCTAAACCCACAAATATTAATCTTGGCTGTAATTGTGCCAAAGTCTGTAATAGTTCCTTCTCCTCTGCTGGAGATAAATAACCATGCTGACAAGTGATACGGCTGACGCCACGCTCCGCGATCGCTAACTCTGGGACTTTTTCTTGCCAAGTCTCAGCAGCTTTCATAGCTACCCCTGGTTTTCCTCCATAGAAAAATACTAAATTCTGTGGATTCTGTTTCGATGCTTGGCACAAAAGACTTTCTGCTAATTCAATACCAGGACAACGCCCTACAGATTTACCCTTAAGCCTTAAGTATAAAACTACCCCAGCTCCATCAGGAACTACCAATTCAGCCTGACGAATTATCTCAGCCAAGACATGATTCTTCTCACCCTGTATTACCATTTCCGCATTCAGGGTCACTACATGAGTTCCCACTCCCGTCTCTAATCGAGAAAGTAAGTAAGCAGAGTAGTCATCTAGACAATGTACTGGTAAACCTAGCACCAGATTTTCTGCAATTGGACTAAGTGTAGGCTCAGATTTTTTTTCCCTCATAAGTATTATATTTTATTGATTTTTGTTTTTGACAATCTTTAATACTTACTGAGGTAGATTACCTGATTCCGCTTTTTCCGGCTACTGCTTAACCAATTTCTTTCATCCTGATTAGCTCCTGCACATTTAAACTGTGATTGGTAGTGGACTGAGACATATTCAATGCTACGTTACGAGAGATTGTTAAATGCCACCCGCAGTCTAAATTTTAGGAGTAAATACGCACCCTACAAGTTTGGCACTAAATTCTATGTCAGTCCAGTAGTGCCGTATCTAGTCTTAAATATTACGATGCCGATTTTTCAAAGCTTTTAGTCAAAAATTTATTACACTACTTTCATCTAGAAACGGCATTAGTTATAGAAGTACGGACTGGTATATTTACAAACTTGTTGGAACTCATAATTGCTATAAAGTCTCATCTGACAGGCTTTTTATCCCCTGGTCTCAGTAATTTGCACGAAAGCGCTATGGAACCCATTTGGTCTTTCCCAATATTAAATTTTGGCGTTGCATAATCTATAGCAATCCTATTTAAGTTGTAATATTTTCGTGGTAGGGGCGTTTTATGTTGCGGAGCAAAGCGGCTGTTCGCCCGTACAGGATTCAGGAGTAGTAGGGGCTTGCTGGCCATTCGCCCCTACAGGAGTCATAATTTTAAAGGTTTTCAGTTTAAATTAACTATTATAAAAATTGTTACAACCAATGGGTGGATTGCTATGGATATGAATTATAAATATTTACTATCTACACTACTTGTTCCCATTCCCATTGAGAATAAACTACTCCCTACCCCCAAAGATTGAAAATCATACCCCCCCTTCAGCAACCCCTAAATTTTTATAGAAGTCAAGTAGAGGAAATAGGGGCAAAAGGTTGGTTGAAAAATACTCCCCATCTCCGCCCTATTTTTTTAATTAAATAGCTCTCAAATAGCTTCTATAGGAATTAGCTGATAACCTAAAAGCATTTTTCTGTTATTTGTTCCTTGTTCCCCGATCCAGATTTTCCAATTTTAGGAACTTCATCTATAATCAATCGAGCAGAATCAACTACAAGCATCTTATTGTATTCTTACCACTAACACTTTTATAAAAATTAGTATTTTATGAATCTGACAGCAGGAGTTGTCCTCCAGAAAGGAAAATATACTATTGATAGTATTTTAGGCCAAGGATGCTTTGGTATAACTTACCGAGCCATTCATCATCATTTTAACCAAATTGTTGTACTGAAAACTCTCAATGAAAGTCTACGCCAGCATCAAGATTTTGCTAAATTTCAACATCAATTTATAACTGAGGCTCATCTCCTGGCTAACTCTGGACATCCCAACATTGTCAAAGTATGGGACTTTTTTGAGGAAGATGAGCTTTTCTTCATAGTAATGGACTATATACCGGGTCAAAATTTGACTGAGTTAATACAGTCTGGCCATAATCTCCATCCCAACCAAGCTGCTCATTATATGCACCAAATTGCCTCAGCTCTTTCAGTAGTTCACAAAAATGGTTTTTTACATCGGGATATACAACCTAAGAATATTATTAGGCGAGCTGGAACTAATACTGTTGTACTAACTGATTTTGGCATTGCCTGTGATTTAACTCCTGGAATTAGGCAAACTCATACTAATTTATTTTCTGTGGGATATTCACCACCAGAACAGTGTAATCCACAACAAAAGTTAAGTCCGGCAACAGACATTTATGCTTTAACAGCTACATTATACTATTTACTTATTGGCAAGGCTCCTACTCCTGCAGCTTTAAGGCTCAGTCAAGCTGTTCCTCAAACACTTAAATTTTCTGCAAAAGAACTAAAAGATTTTCAACCTAATCTTACTCCAGGTATTCTGAAGACTATTCTCATGGGATTAGAAATAGATCCTGAAAAACGACCTCAAACTGTAGAAAGTTGGTTAGCACTTCTTTTAAATGAATCAAATATTTTAGAGGTAAAAAAACAGAATAGTTATTTAACACAGAAAGCATCTATATTTAATAATAATGACAAATTGACGGAGCTTCAATCAGAGTCAACTATTGAGCAGAAAGTAGGTAAATATATTACTAATGAAGTTCCTATAAAAAAGGTTAATAAAAGAAATATCAAACCTTACAATGACGCTGTTTTCATCCCTAGTTATACAGATAATAAATTTAGTTGGATTAATCAACTTTCTTTCCAATTGACAATTTTTTTGTTGTTTGTCTTGACTGCCGGAACTTTTGGATGGATAGGTTTTAATATTACCTTGCGTTATAGCCATGCTAAAACTAATAACAAAATGGCATCTTTGACATCAAGTAATTTATTAGAAAGTCTGAAGCAAGAGCAAAATTACACTTTCCGAAATCACGATCCCTCTAGTCCTCTTTTTGGTTCTCCTTCAGTCAAAACTTACTCGATAAACCCACCAAAATTAAACAAATTACCTAAGCCAGATTTTGAACAGGATGAATTTGTCCCAAATAGTTTGTCTGTTTCTAATGACTATGAATCTTGGTCAGAAAAAGCAGATTATTCTGGTGATGTGAAAACTCAAGTATCTCCCTACAATTATTCCTCTAATGACAATAGTGCCAAGGTTGATTTGCCAAAAACATCATATTATCCTTCTGATTATCAACCTAAATATCCGCAGCAAAATCAGTACCCAGATGACTACTATTAATTTGATTTTTTTGATATAAATTTATATTTTGAAAGTATTTTTTGAGCAATATTTTATTTATTATTTTAGTCAAACCTACTAATACCAAGTTGATTATTTTTGTGACAAATATTAGTTTAAAAAGTGCAATAAATAAGCTGTCATACTATGAAAAGTAATGTGCTTTTGGTAGATAAAGTCTTTATACGAATTCACTTTTAAAGATTTCACAAATATCACAAATAGTTTAAAACTATATACAGCAATTCTATTTAAGTTGTAATATTTTGCTGGCAGTTAGGAGTCAGAACTCAGGTAGAGTCCTCGTCGGTAGGGCGACGTACAGGAGTCAGAATGTTAGAGGTTTTCAGCTCAAATTAACTATTAGAAAAAATGTCACAATCAATTTAGGATTGCTATATGTGAAATAATTCCCTGAAATTACCGAATAATTAAGGTTTAAAGCCTCTCATGAGCAAGGAGAAACAAGCGGTCGTTTGCGGAGTATTCCGTCAGGATAGGATGGCGAGGATACCTCGCCATATCCAATCGACCAAGAGAAGAAAAAATTTTCATAATTAGTCAATCCTCTCCTTTTCAAGGAGAGGTAATTAATAATTAATAATTATTAATTATTAATTGTTGAATGTAGCTTCAAAATGTTTAGCCTGTAAAATCTTAATGCATGACTTTTGACTTCCGTAAAATGGTATAAGGAACTGGCAATACTTCCATTCCCTCGGAATGTAAGTCGTTTGGCAAAACTAAGAAGACTATTCCTGGTAAATATAAAAGCCCATATCATAGCTATAGTATTGATATTAGGTCGTTCACCTAAAGATCAACATCTTTTAAGAAACTAGGTAAGACACTTATAAAATAATGTGATACAATACTTTACAATTAGAATCACATCTTTACTCCCACTGAGAAATTAGGCCTCAAACATGAAGATGAATACAAAATTAAATTAAATAGTTAGATATTTGAATAAGAGGTGGTGAGTGAGATATATTTCAATCTGACTGAATCTGTTGAAATTTAACCAAAGGCTGGCTCATTGACCAAACTTAAACATCAATAGACAGTTTGTTAAGCAGATAAAAAAACAAGCCCAATTAGTTAAAAAAACATCTAAATTGATTAGTAAACTATCAAAATAAACTATTTTTTTATGAGTAAATCACCAATTCATGCTTTCTTTGTCGGTAGAGCTATTGCAGAAGGAGTATATGAAAAACTAGAAAATAGCATCACCAATACCCTCAGTGGACTAGGTAAATTTGACGCAGAGCAAAGAGAAAACTTGCGTAGCTTTATTGACCAAGTTTTAGAAAGAGCAAATAGAGAAGCTCAAGCAGAAAATAACACCAATAATAATAGTAACTCTGAGGAATTGGACTCTCAGCCCAAAGACCTACAAGCCATAATTGACGATCTAAGGGCTGAGGTAGCTCAAGTCAGGGCAGAATTGCAAAAATATCGTAGTCGCTCTTCTTGACATATCCCCGAATGTTGGCCTTGAAAGACAATCTGGGATTCTTCAACCTCCTAAAAGATTGTCGTATATATATATATATATATATATATATTGGAAGTGAAGTCCTCTTCCTGTTTTAATTCAGTATACTATGACAGGTCTTTTACGCCGAAGCTGAATAATATATAAAACGGGGGACTTCCAACTGTGAATCTTACAAACTATACCTGCGCTCATTGTTTTCTATTGCCATGAGCTCAATCTTTAATAATATCACAAATTATAAAATACTGCTATTGTGTCTGTTCTCCTCAATGACATTATTAACCACAAGGAACAAGCTAACTATACAACTGGAGGCTCAATGACTAAAGCCCCCAGCAAACCCTATAGTCAGAAAGCTTATCGCTGGAACAAAGAAAATTACTCTCGCCAGCGTCGTTACATTGATATTTGGAGTTTCGTTCTCCTTTGGCTAACTTGGCTTTGGGTGGACAAAAAAGATTGGAGCTACCGGGGGGGAATAACAGAAGAAAAGAAAAATCTTAGACGGCGGAAACAAGCTATTTGGGTCCGAGATACAATGCTAGACTTAGGCCCAACCTTTATCAAGTTGGGGCAGCTATTCTCCACCCGTGCTGACTTATTTCCTTCAGAATACGTTGAAGAGCTTTCAAAACTTCAAGATAAAGTTCCCGCTTTTAACTACGAACAAGTTGAGATAATTATCCAAGAGGATCTGGGCAAAAAGGTAGAAGAACTATACCCAAGCTTCGACCCAGTTCCTTTAGCTGCGGCTAGTTTAGGTCAAGTTCATAGAGCGCAACTTCACTCTGGTGAAGATGTAGTAGTTAAAGTACAAAGACCTGGGTTGAAAAAACTATTCCAAATTGATTTGACTATTCTAAAAGGAATAGCTCGTTATTTTCAAAGTCACCCGAAATGGGGTCGGGGTCGAGACTGGTTGGGTATTTATCAAGAATGTTGCCGAATTCTCTGGCTAGAAATAGATTATCTCAACGAAGGTCGCAACGCCGATACTTTTCGTCGTAATTTCCGCAACTGTGACTGGGTAAGAGTTCCCAGGGTTTATTGGCGGTATTCAGCGCCACGGGTACTGACATTGGAATATGTTCCAGGTATCAAAATTAGTAATTATGAAGCTCTGGAAGCATCAGGCCAAGATAGAAAGGCTTTGGCAAGAATGGGTGCTGAAGCATATTTACGACAACTTTTGAATGATGGCTTTTTCCATGCTGACCCTCATCCCGGTAACATTGCTGTTAGTCCAGAAGGGGGATTAATTTTCTATGATTTTGGGATGATGGGACAAATCAAGTCTAACATCCGGGAGAAACTCATGGATACTCTCTATGGGATTGCTTCAAAAGATGCTGAGAGGGTAATTATGTCTCTGATAGATTTGGGAGCTTTGACTCCTACTGGAGATATGGGACCTGTGAGGCGTTCTATCCAATATATGTTGGATAATTTTATGGATAAGCCCTTTGAAGCCCAGTCAATTACGGCCATTAGTGACGATCTGTATGAGGTTGCTTATGACCAACCTTTCCGTTTTCCAGCAACTTTCACTTTTGTTATGCGAGCTTTCTCTACTTTGGAGGGAGTTGGTAAGGGTTTAGACCCAGAGTTTAATTTTATGGAGGTGGCACAACCGTTTGCCATGCAGCTTATGTCTGATGGAAATTCTCAAAATACTATTTTTAATGAGCTTGGTCGTCAAGCCGCTCAGGTTAGTTCTACTGCTTTGGGTTTGCCTGGTCGTATTGAGGATGCAATTGATAAGTTAGAACAGGGGGATATTAGGGTTCGGGTTCGGGCGACGGAAACAGATAGGTTGGTTCGTCGGGTTGGTAGTGTGCAAATGGGTACTAATTATGCTTTGTTGATTAGTGGTTTTACTTTGTCGGCGACTATTCTATATGTTAATAATCAGGTTAGTTTGGCTTTGGTGTTGCTCTTGTTGGTTGTGGTGATGGGGTTTGCTTTTATACGACTTTTGAAGCGTATCGATCGATTGGATAAGATTGACAAGATGATGTAAACCAATTATTTCAGAAATGTTTTTACTTTTTTTATTCCCCTAAACGAATATATCTAAATTGGTGCTTTACATTATTGGGGCGGGTTCCTCTGATTGAACGTTGAAATTCGTTAAGTTGTACTTGAACCCGCTCTTACTAAACCGAACCATATTTTTTTTATTGAACAAATAGTCAATTGCATAGACAAGTAATCCCTTATAAATAAATGGTATCAGAATTTTTTGGGAAATGCAAGGCAAACATCCTTTCTGCTGCCGACTTTTTAGGAGCTTTAGAGAATGAATATTTGGGTTGTGGGTGTGGATGGCGATCGCTTCTGGAAATTTAGATATGATTAGCGCTCAGAGGATAAGAACATGGAAAAATTCCTCAGCGGTTGATTTGTTCCTGAGCTTCACAAAATGATTTTCGCTTATCGCTTATGAGGTAAAGAGAGAAAATGGATTAACGAGTTTATTTTTAATTCTTTTGAAATTCCTTCAATAACCAAGGATAAACTTGACCTTGGTTTGTTTGGCAACTGCGCTGAAGTGCTTCTTCCAACAAAGAAATGGCTAAACCAGGCAAAACTTGAGACCGATCTATTTTTCTACTTCCTCCATTAGCAACTGCAAAAGCAATAATTTCTAAATTCTGTACGTCAACTATCCAATATTCAGAAACATTCATTGCTTCATACAACAAACGTTTTTCACCTTTATCATCAGCAAGAGAAGTATTAGCAACTTCAACGACTAGGGTTGGTGGAGGATAAATATCTAGATCGATAATAGAAGTTCCTCTTGGAATAACATTTGCATTTTCACCAATGTAACAAGAGACATCGGGTTGAGCTTCTCGAAGCCCAGTTTTGCGGTAGGTGCAGTTATCTTTAAAGTTTAGGTTAATATTTCTGGTAGCTGCAAAGAGGCCAACTGCAATAGTGATAACTGCATGGTCATTAGCGTGGTCGTTTCCTACGGGAGACATTTCGATTCTAAGTTTTCTGTTGTGATAGTAAACTTTGGCTTTTTCGTAAGTTGGGTCTTGAATAGTTTGGATATATTCTTGCCAAGTTGCTGTTATCCAGGTGTCTGTGGGTAGTTTGGTTTGGGTTTGATTCATTGTTGAATAATTTTAATTTATTGTAGTAAGGGAATTTCAAAAAAATTTTCGACCCGCTTTAGCGGGAGAAGGAGAGGAAAGAGGAAAAAGAGGACAAAGGGAAAAAGGGGAAAAGAAAAGAGGGGAAGAATTCTAGGAACGAAAGACAGAAACGACCGGAACAGACGAGACAATCCGAAAACCCCTAATGTCGATGATGTAGTCGGCATTGTCGTCGTCGTTACGCCTGGCACTCCGACAAATCCAAGAATCGTTGTACCAGCCACCGCCACGGAACACTTTGCCTCCACCAAAGATCGATTTTAAAAATCCTTTTTCTCGGGTTTCCCAAGGACTACCATTAGTAGGCGCACCATTATAGTTATCGTGCCAAATATCCTGACACCATTCCCATACATTGCCGTGCATATCGTATAAACCAAAAGCATTAGGAGGAAAACTTCCTACATCGGTTGTTTGTTTTCGATATATTCCTTTAGGAGCATTGCCATAAGGATTATTACCGTCGTAGTTAACTAACTCAGACGTTATAGTTTCTCCAAAATGGAAAGGAGTAGTCGTTCCCGCACGACAAGCATATTCCCACTGACTCTCACTGGGCAAAGTGTAAATTTTTCCAGTTTTCCTAGATAGCTGTTTGCAAAACTCTATCGCGTCATGCCAATTCACACATTCTACTGGCCGACTTTCTCCTTTAAAATTAGAAGGATTATTTCCCATTATGGCTTGATATTGTTCTTGAGTAATGGGATATTTACTCATATAAAAAGGTTGGAGAATTACTTCATGTTGCGGACTTTCAGATTCGTCTCTTCCCTCTTCATTTTCTGGGGAACCCATGAGAAAACTTCCCCCAGGAATATAAACCATTTCTAATTTAATTCTATTACCTAAATTTTCTATTTTTTGCCTAGCACTTCCCTGGGTACGGTTAGTAATATAGCCAGAGTTATCTAAAGTTAAAACTTCAAAAGTAAATAGCTCTCCTTTTTCTGATTCTGCTGTTGATGGTTGAGATGTTTGAGGTGAAGAAGTAGACTGTTTTTTTCTTTGAGAGGTAGGCTGAATCAAAGACAAAATTTCTCCTACATTTTTAAACCTTTTGTTAGTTGCTCCGACAATCATTTTATCCAATATTTTTCCAAGTTTATTGCTTATCTTTGATTTTAAATAATCTTGCCATATCCACTCACTTTCACGCACATCAAACAAATTAAAAGGTTCCACTCCAGTTAATAAATGAATACAAGTTACACCTAAACTATAAATATCGCTAGAAAAAGTTGCTTTTCCTGCTGTTTGCTCTGGAGCAATATATTCAGGAGAACCAATAATAGTTCCTGTTTCTCTTAAAGCAGTCATTGTGGCATATTTAGCTGCTCCGAAATCTACCAATATAATATTATTTTCTGGCGAGCTAGAAGCTCGCACTGGATAAAATTGATTATTATTCTTTCTCCTAATAATATTCTCTGGTTTAATATCTCGATGAATTACCTGCTGAGAATGAATAAATTCCAACACGGGCAATAAACTTTTTAATAATTCTAAAATTTGACTTTCATCAAAAGCTCCTGACTCTTCTAATTCCTGTTGTAAATTTTGCCCGTCAATAAATTCTTGTACTATATACTGTCGATTATCCTGAGTAAAATATGCTAAAAGTTCGGGGATTTGCGGATGTCTACCTAAACCATCTAAACGTTGAGCTTCTTGAGCAAATAATTCGGCAGCTTTTTCCAAACTTTTAGTTCCTTGTGCTTGAGGAAAAAATTGTTTAATTACGCAAAAAGGCTTTGAAGGTTTATATTCATCTACAGCTTGAAAAGTTCTGCCAAAACCTCCTTGTCCAATAATTTTTAGAGCGCGATAACGTTCAGCTAAAACTAATTTTTCACCACACTTTTGACAGAATATTGTTTCTGGTGGATTAAGTTTTAAACAGTTAGGATTTAAACATTGAGTCATATCAGTTATCGGTTATCAGCTTTCCAGTGCGAGCTTCCAGCTCGCGTGTTTAATAATAATAATACCAAACCTATTGGAAAATTGAATTACGTTCTGGGAATTTTTATTATATTCTGGCAATTTTTATTATATTCTGGGAATTTTAATTGTATTCTCGCGAGCTGGAAGCTCCCACTAGAAAATACTAAACCTGCTGGAAATTTTCATTATATTCTGGCAATTTTTATTATATTCTGGGAATTTTAATTGTATTCTCGCGA
>NZ_JBNHEP010000228.1:33019-33830 GCF_050015995.1 Dapis brunnea BLCC-M229
GCTGGAAGCTCCCACTAGAAAATACTAAACCTGCTGAAAATTTTAATTATGTTCTGGCAATTTTTATTATGTTCTAGAAATTTTAATTATATTCTGGCAATTTTAATTATGTTCTGGCAATTTTTATTAGATTCTCGTGAGCTGGAAGCTCACACTGGATGGGAATTTTAATTATTCTGAAAATATGGGGATAAATTTCTGTATAATTCCCATAAAAAAGGATATTCTTCTGGTTTATTTACTAATTCAGCTTTAACGGGGTTTTGTCTGATGTATTCCCAGACGTCTATCATTTCTTTTTTACTGTTAATTAATCTCTCATGTCTGCCATCTTGCCAAACTTTACCAATATGCTTCATCACTTGAGGAATTTGCTTGGCACTATAGCTTTTAATGCTGTGTATAATACTTCCAATTGACCAATATTCTGATTCTTGTTTCAGAAAAGATACGATTAAACAATGTACATGGTCTGGCATAATTACGACGCTGAAAATTTGGTATCTTTGTTGGTGAAAAAATAGGAATGAATGTAAAACAATTTCTCGCGCTTCGGGGGTTAATTCTAATCTTTACCAGGTGACAAAGGTGACGAAATAAGCAGATTTTATAAATTGAAATTCAGGATATTTGTTCATAATTTTGATGGTAATTTTTTCCACCCAGTGCGAGGATCATACTAGCTTATTAATGATACCAAACAAGGCGGCAATTTTAATTAGATTCTGACGAGCTGGATAACACCAAACCCGATGAAAATTTGAATAATATTCTGGGAATTTGTAATTAGATTCTGACAAGCTGGATAATA
>NZ_JBNHEP010000228.1:33930-44604 GCF_050015995.1 Dapis brunnea BLCC-M229
AAATTTGAATAATATTCTGGGAATTTGTAATTAGATTCTGACAAGCTGGATAATATTCTGGCGAGCTGGAAGCTGGCACTGGATAGCTGTTATAAATATAAAAATAATCCTCTAATTCTGAAGAGTTCTCGGTTTATATATGTATGTACCTCTTTGGCCTGGAAAACCATATCCACTTGGAGCATCCTGGGATGGTAAAGGCACTAACTTCGCTATATTCTCTGAAAATGCTACTAGCGTTGAACTTTGCCTATTTGATAAGCAAAATAAAGAAACACGCCTCACTCTGACAGAAGTAAGTAACTTTGTCTGGCATGGGTATGTACCAGGTATAAGTCCAGGTCAAAAATATGGATTTCGAGTACATGGTCCCTACGAACCATCCCAAGGTCATCGTTTTAACCCCAATAAACTACTAATTGACCCTTACGCTAAAGCAATTGATGGGAATATACTCTATGGTCAAGAAATATTTGCCTATTCTTGGGATGACCCAGAAAAAGATTTAGCCTGCACTTTAGATGATGATGCTCATCTAATGCCAAAGGCTGTAGTGATTGATGAAAGGTTTGATTGGGGAGATGACCAGCTATTAAATATTCCCAACCACGACACAATAATTTATGAAATTCACCTCAGAGGGTTTACTAAACTGCATCCTGAGATTCCAGAAAATCTGAGGGGTACTTATGCTGGGTTGGCACATCCAAAGGCGATCGCCTATCTCCAATCTCTAGGCATTACGGCGGTAGAGTTAATGCCAGTTCATCATTTTCTTAGATATCCAGGACATTTAGTAGATAAGGAATTATCTAATTACTGGGGTTATGACTCTATTAATTATTTTGCTCCCTATAGTGGCTATAGTTCTAGTGGTAATGCAGGGAAGCAAGTTAAAGAATTTAAACAAATGGTCAAGGCTTTGCATAAGGCTGGTATTGAGGTGATATTGGATGTGGTCTACAACCATACTGGAGAAGGTAATCATTTCGGTCCGACTTTATCTTTCAAAGGTATTGATAATGCTGCTTATTATCGGCTTGTAGAAGATGACCCCCGCTACTATATGGATTTTACAGGTTGTGGTAATTCTCTCAATGTTCGTCACCCCCAGGTATTGAAGTTAATTATGGATAGTCTGCGCTACTGGGTGACGGAAATGCACGTTGATGGTTTTCGATTCGATCTAGCTTCTGCTTTGGCGCGGGAATTATATGAAGTGGATAGTTTGGCAGCTTTCTTTGATATTGTGCATCAAGACCCGGTTATTTCCAATGTGAAATTAATTGCTGAACCTTGGGATGTTGGAGAAGGTGGTTATCAAGTTGGAAATTTTCCTCTATTGTGGTCGGAATGGAATGGTAAATATCGAGATGCAGTTAGAGATTTTTGGCGAGGGGAAGAGGAAACATTATCTGAATTTGCTTATCGTTTTACAGGTAGTTCTGATTTATATGCTGCTAATGGTAGGTTGCCTCATGCGAGTATTAATTTTGTAACTGCCCATGATGGTTTTACTCTCAACGATCTAGTTAGTTATAACGAAAAACATAACGAAGCAAATGGGGAAGATAATAATGATGGAGAAGAACATAATCGTTCTTGGAATTCTGGAGAGGAAGGAGAAACTGACGACCAAGAAGTGTTGGATTTAAGAAATCGTCAAAGGCGTAATTTTTTAGTGACTTTAATGTTGTCTCAGGGTGTACCTATGTTATTAGGTGGAGATGAATTTGGTCGGACGCAAAAAGGTAATAATAATGCCTATTGTCAGGATAATGAAATTTCTTGGTTAGATTGGAATTTACAAGTAGAAAATTCAGACTTATTAGATTTTACTCGACAGTTAATTTATTTTCGTTGTCAACATCCAGTATTTCATAGACGTAAATGGTTTGAAGGTCGTGCTATTCATGGTTCGGATGTGAATGATATAGGTTGGTATAATCCCGATGGTGGAGAAATGACCGAGGAACAATGGAATATTGATTTTGCTAAATCTATAGGTATCTTTTTAAATGGAGAAGAAATTCCTGCTAGTGGTGAGCGTGGAGAAAGGATTATTGATGATTGTTTTATGATATTTTTTAATGCTCATTATGAATTGATAGAGTTTATAATTCCTCCTAAGTTTCAAGATAGAAATTGGGTAGTTGTTGTTGATACGAGTAAGTCTCATTTTGTGGAAAATGGTAAGCAATATCAAGGTGAAGTTCCTATTCCTGTGATGGAACGTTCAATTATTGTTTTAAGGCGTTTGTAAGCATTTAGGTATTAGCTATTATCTCTCAGTTTTTTAATTAATAGGGTGCATCTGAATATTTGTAAAAATACTTTTTTTCTATTCCCTGTTGTCTATTGCTTTTTCCTTAAAAGCAATAAATTTTTGGCTTTGTTCAAAATTTAGATGCACCCAATAAATGAAAAAATCATTCGTTAAACTTCCTGTTTGAATTTGATTCATTATAGGTTATCTGGAATTGGTAATTTATCAAATGATATATGAGTATTGTCACTAACTAATCAAAAAAGTATGGGATAAGTAAGAATTTTAAGCATGGGTATTGTATATCTATAGGTCTTTTAAGACTAAAGGATAAAGAGTAGATTTTTCTATTCGTGTTGAATAAAATAAAAATAATCTAGTACTTCAATAAAATGACAAAAAACTATCTGAAAGCATTCGCTAAGGCAACTCGTACATTTGCTGGTCCTTTTGCAGCTCCTTTTGACGGTGTTCTTAGTCTCTATGAAGATGAACAAATGGAAAAACGTGAAGCTAAACTAGATGAAATGATTAATGAAGGACAAAATCTGAGTCGTGAAGTTCTTGAAGAGATATTTATAGCTAGAAGCGAAATAAAAGAATTAAGAGAACAATTTATCTTGGGAATGGAAATTTGTTTTTCTATTCTAGCTAAAAATACGGCGTTATTATCTAGTCCTGATTTAGAAGAAAATCTTCCTTTTTTGATGGAACCATATAGGGAAAAGTTAGAAGCAAGTGGGTTTATTACAGATGAAATTTTAGCTGATGAGCTTTATAAATATTATGAGAAAGATGCCAGACTTTTTTTAGCACATATCTCTGCTGATTTTCCTGTGGGAGAACTTTCCATGAATAAAGCTTTCGCAGTTATTATTTCTGAATTTTTAACAAGGTGTTCTGGTCAGGGATTAAATCAACAAGCTAAAATATTTAATGCTTTAAGTAAAAAAAATCCAGGTAGTAAACCTTTAAAGGTTAAAAGCTTGATGCTTCAAGAACAAGTTGTTAGTCAAATAGATAAGTACCCCAGAGTTCAATGGCTGCTTGAATTGAGTTGCCATTTTGATGAAATTGACGACAAAAAAATGGCATCCATTACTAATTACTGTCGGGAAATTTCAGGTGATATCTCTTTGACTCTAAAGAGAAAAGAAAGAGGAAGTATAAAACTAACTTTTGAAGGCTCACAAGAAGGAATGGAAAAAATTAAAGCTTTGTTTGATTCAGGGGAATTAACTGCAATATTAGAAATTCCTATAAAAAATATTAGCTCAGTTACAGAACGAAAATTACCATCTCCTCTAATTACAACTCAAAAAATACTATTTTTGTCAGCTAATCCCAAAGGAACGTCTCAACTACGATTGGATGAAGAGATACGTGAGATCAAAGAAGGACTGCTGAGGTCAAAGAAGCGAGAAAAGTTTGTTATTGAAATAGGGCAAGCAGTGCGATACAGAGAAATTCGGCGTGCTATCCTTGATTTTGAGCCGAACATCGTCCATTTTTCAGGACATGGTGCAGGGGAAGAGGGGTTAGCTTTTGAAGATGAAACTGGTCAACTGAAGCTAGTTGAGACTGGAGCATTAGCAAGGCTATTTAAGCTATTTGCTGGTCACATAGAATGCGTTGTTCTTAATGCCTGTTATTCTGAGGTTCAGGCTAAGGCAATTGCACAGCATATTCCTTCTGTGGTGGGGATGAACAAGGCCATTGGTGATCGCGCAGCCATTGAGTTTGCTGTAGGTTTCTATGATGCTTTAGGAGCAGGAAAGACGGTAGAGTTTGCTTATAAATTAGGATGTAATTCTATTGAGATAGCAGGAATACCAGAGAACTTAATACCTCAATTACTAAGAAAAAGAAAGAATCCTCAAGATACTCCTCCTACCACAGGAAATTAAACTCGGCATCTCCAGAAAAGGTTCTTAAACCTTTATAATGCAACGTATCCCGACCCTCATCTTTAAGATATAACGCGGGACTTATAGCCCCTCAAACTCCCCATCAGTTAAATCCTGGAATTACTTCTTTTAACTTCCCAGGCAGGAAGTCCCGCGCTGTAATTTGTAACTTCCCTAGCGGGAAGTCCCGCGCTCTCCGGTAGGGGAGCGGAGGGATGGGAATGCCAACCCATGCTATAATAAAACTACGAGCGTATTAGTAATAGGTCGAAAACATTGAAATCTAGATACAAATATCGCATCTATCCTAATCATATTCAAATAACTAAATTAAATCAGCTATTTGGTTGTTGTCGATATGTTTGGAATCAAAGTTTAGCATATTGTAATCAACTATATGTTGATGGTCAAAAGAAACCTAGTTATGTTGATTTAACCAAGGAATTCATAACTCAAGCTAAAAAAGAATTAGTTTGGTTAAAGGAAGTTGCATCTACTCCATTACAACAGTCTCTCAAAGATTTAGACCAAGCTTACAGAAACTTCTTTGATAGTTGTACTGGAAAACGTAAAGGTATCAAGGTTAAACCTCCAAAGTTTAAGTCCAGAAAAACAAAGCAAACTGCTAGATTCGTAGGGGCTAATTACAAAGTTTGCCAGGATAAAATATATCTACCAAAGGTAGGTAAGATTAAAATTGTTTGGTCTAGAAAATTACCCGCTGAACCTAGTTCTTTAACAATAATCAAAGATTCAGCTAATCGCTACTTTGCTAGCTTTGTAGTAGAAATAAATCCTGAAACGTTGCCTAAAACTGACAACTCAATAGGCATTGATTTAGGTATTTCAACTTTTGCAACCTTGAGTAACGCAGATCAAATTAATGCTCCAAAACCTCTTAAAAACAACCTCAAAAAGTTAGCTAAATTCCAGCGTAAATTTCCCAGAACTGAACCAGGCAGTAAACCTATACGAAAAACGTAGACTAAAAATAGGTAAACTTCATGCCAAAATCAAAGATATTAGAACTGATTTTCTGCACAAATTATCAACTGATTTAGTCGAAAAATACGACACAATTGTACTAGAAGACTTAAATGTTTCTGGTATGGTTAAAAACTGTAAATTAGCTAAAGCAATTAGTGATTTAGGCTGGAGACAATTTAGGAATTTAACTGAGGCTAAATGCGAGAAATATGGTAGAGAATTTAGAGTCATAAACAGATGGGAACCCACTTCTCAAAAATGTAGTTGTTGCGGGTTTAAAGGTGGCAAGAAAGAGTTAAATGTTAGGGAGTGGACTTGCTTAAACTGTGGTACGTTTCATGATAGAGATATTAATGCTGCTACAAATATTCTTAACGCTTCTGTTGCAGAAACAGTAACTCAACCGATAACCAAAGTTGAAGAAACTGTTAAACTTGAGAATCCTGTACAGCTATCACTTTTCAATGAAGTCGCCGACGGGCAGTTGGAGACAATTAAACGGACACGGAGGAAACGTCAGACTGGCAAGCCAGCAGATTCCAATGATGTGTCAACCCTCCCTGAGTCATTTGTTCAGCTTAGTCTGTTCGAGTGATGGATGGGAATCCCGCGCTGTATCGTCATGTCAGCGTCGGGAGGATGTCAATTACTGTAATTACTACTGACTCAAATGAAAATTACTTATCCTCAAGTTACGATGACTGGTGGTAATAGTGGTTCAGGAAAGTGTTCAGGAGTGAAGAAGGAAGTCCTGCTATTTCCATTCTCCCTATTACAGAATCTCCAAAATATGATGATTGATTATTAGACATTATTCTCTAGGAACGAATAGCCATTCACCCCTACAGTGGTCTACTAAAATGAAAACCGTTGTTATTTTATTATCTTCCATTAAGAGAATTTATAGATAAGGAGGAGCGATCGCCACACACCTTTCCCAAAATTTACCCAAAAACACTATATATAGTAGTAAAAAACTATAACGTTGCAGATATACAGTGTTTAGCCTTTCGACTTTTTTGTTTTACCCGCTGCTGAATAACTTCCGGAGGCGGACCATAATCCCCATCACTGAAATATACTCGCTCTACTCTATTGCCTGGTTCTACTTCAATCCATAGACGGGCGCCTCCGGCTTGACTTCTATTAGGTTTATCAGGTCGATAGACTATTTGGCAAGGTCCATGAATTTTTAGGGAGTGGCAATAATCTTTTTTACCTCCTACTTTGACGGCGACTGCTGTATGGCAAGTTCCATGGTCTCGGTCATAGTCTATAGTCTTTCTGAGAACATGAATAAAAGTATTTGCTGTGCGTTGATTTTTGTTCCAAGTTGGTTCTGGACCACGACGACCAGGTGTAATTTCTGGCATCCCTCTCTGATTTAGAGGAATCTGCCAAAGTCTTTTGACTTTACGCGCACCAATAACTCGGCCAGCATTTAGTAGAAAGCGCAATCTACCTGTCGAGATATTTAGAAGAAAAGCCGCTTCGGTTGTACTAACTAATGAGACAGTCATAACTATAACGTTGTAGTTTTAATAATTTACATAAATAAGGATAATTTAGAATATTTTTTTAAAAAAGTAATTTGGTTTTAAGAGGTTAATAAAGTAACAGATAAAAATGTAGTCTAAAATTAGACAACATTAATTATAAAAAATTCAACGTCCTAAGAATCTATAAATCTATGATAATTGGTAGCCATTATTCAGCAGAAACAAATAAATCCGAATTTAATGTCTGGGCACCTCTACGAGAAAAGTTAGCTGTACATATTATTCATCCCCAAGAAAAATTAATAGCTCTACAAAAAGATAAATGGGGATATTGGCAAGGAGAAGCAAAAGATATTGACCCGGAAACTCTCTACTTCTATCAATTAGATGGAGAAACTGACCGACCAGACCCCGCTTCTAACTGGCAACCTCAAGGAGTACATGGTCCATCAAAAATAGTAGACCATCAAAAATTTACCTGGAATGATGCCTCTTGGCAAGGTATCCCCTTGGCAGAAATGATTATCTATGAACTTCATGTCGGTACCTTTACACCCGAAGGAACTTTTACAGCCATAATTCCTAAGTTGCCAGAATTAAAAGATTTAGGGATAAATGTTATAGAAATAATGCCAGTTGCCCAATTTCCAGGCGATCGCAACTGGGGCTACGATGGAGTTTATCTTTATGGTGTCCAAGATTCTTATGGTGGGCCTGATGGTCTAAAGGAACTTGTTAATGCTTGTCATCAAGTTGGCATTTCTGTAATTTTGGACGTTGTTTATAATCATTTTGGTCCAGAAGGAAATTATCTCTGGGATTATGGTCCCTATTTTACGGATAAATATCATACTCCCTGGGGAAATGCTGTTAATTTTGACGACGCATATAGTAATGAAGTCCGTAATTTTTTTATTGAAAATACTTTGTATTGGTTAGATAAATATCATATTGATGGTTTACGTTTGGATGCTGTTCATGCCATTTATGATATGAGTGCTGAACCTTTTTTACAACAGTTAGCTACTAGGGTAGAAGAGTTTAGTAAAAATGATGGAAGGAAGCGTTATTTAATTGCGGAAAGTGACTTAAATGATGTGGGAGTTTTACGTTCAAAAGAAAATGGAGGGTTTGGTCACGATGCTCAATGGTGCGATGATTTTCACCACTCTCTACACAGTCTTTTAACAGGAGAAAGTTCTGGATATTATTCTGATTTTAAGAGTATAGAATCTCTGAAAAAATCTTATAAACAAGGATATGTTTATACGGGAGAATATTCACCTCACCGTCAGAGAAATCATGGTAATTCAACTGTGGGTTTTGCTGGAGAAAAGTTTGTAGTTTGTATTCAAAACCACGACCAAATAGGTAATCGATTAATTGGAGAAAGATTATCAGCTTTAGTAGATTTTGAAGGATTAAAATTAGCAGCAGGAGCAGTTTTAATTTCTCCATTTGTACCAATGTTATTTATGGGAGAAGAGTATGGAGAAGAAAATCCTTTTATGTATTTTGTTAGTCATGGAGATCCTAACTTAGTTGAAGCAGTGAGAAAAGGTAGGGCAGAAGAATTTAAGTCTTTCAATTGGTCTGGAGAAGTGCCAGATCCTCAAGGTGAGAAAGTTTTTATGGAGTCTAAACTGAATTGGGAAAAATCTAGGGAAGGGAAATATAAAATTTTACGTTCTTTCTATAAAAGATTAATTGAGCTACGGAAAAAAATTCCGGCATTAGCTAAATTAGATAAGACTCAAACTGAGGTGTACAGTTATGCTGAGAAAAATGTGTTATTGCTTCACAGGTGGGAAGAAAAAAGTAGCGTATTAAGTCTGATGAACTTTGAAAAGGAGTCTGTCACATTTGAATGTAAAATACCTCAAGGAAATTGGCAAAAACTACTTAATTCTTCCGACCAAGAATGGATGGGAAATGGTGCTGCTTTGCCTGAAAAATTGTTATCAGGACAAAATGTAACAATTAATCCTTTAAGCTTTGCTGTTTATGAGGAGTAGTTTGAGTATGATAAGTTCTGAATTTCAATTAGGATAATAAAAATTTACTATTGCTTCACAGGTGGGAAGAAAAAAGTAGCGTATTAAGTCTGATGAACTTTGAAAAGGAGTCTGTCACATTTGAATGTAAAATACCTCAAGGAAATTGGCAAAAACTACTTAATTCTTCCGACCAAGAATGGATGGGAAATGGTGCTGCTTTGCCTGAAAAATTGTTATCAGGACAAAATGTAACAATTAATCCTTTAAGCTTTGCTGTTTATGAGAAATAGCTTGAGAGACTATTTGTAAAGTTTTGTCAGGTAAAGGGATAGAACGTCCGTTCCGCTTCGCGTTGGGGGAGCCTAGCACCAGCTATATCGTCCTTTAAATTTTAACAACTTGCTTATTTATCTGGTGAGTTGGCAGTCTGCAATACCCAATTTGTGAGGGGGAAAAACACTTCATAATTCTTGAGAAATAACTTATTAGTATTATAAGTTCTGAAATTTAAATCCTTAAATAAGTAGGTAGGTCAAATTAAATAGAAAATGATTGTTGAGAGGGAACACTGGAACATAAGAAATGTGGATAGTGATTAAACAATTTCTCTCAGCTCATCAGGTATCTATCTATCGGTTTTATATTTTTTTACACCCACCTACTTAGGGTTTGGAGAATCAATAATTAACCCATATATATCAGAGGTTTAAGTCCTAGCAAGGCTTTAAAGAAGTGCAATAAAGTGACTAAACAAATATCAAAAATCAGAAATTTTTCCCAGGCAGGGGAAGGAAAAATTCAGCAAAATTAACAGTAAACTATTGCCTATTCTCCATTTCCTTATTTCACCAAAATACTTCTTTATGAAGCTCTAAATAGGTATGATAATAAGGTGTAAAAAAGAATGGTTGAAATAATACAAAATCTCCAAACTATTGCTACATATTTGTTCATAATATGTAGATACGTTGCATGCAACATCCGTACGAAGTAGGGTTATTATACCAATTCCCAAAAGCATTGCTATACTTAGGTTGCACTTCAGTTATTAAGTAATTAACACAGGGCAAATCACTTTTTTGCTCTTTATTAGCCCAGTTAATGTTTATTATTCTTATGTTGTACGGACGTTGCATGCAACGTCCCCACACTCTCCTACCTCCCCACACTCCCCACACTTCCCCACCCGATCGGGTATAGCATTCTTTTTGAGAAATGGTATTAGGGATAAGTAGTCTAAGAGTTAATGCCTAAAATAATTAAAAACATTGCTCAACCATTATTACTACTTAATAATTGAAGTCTTGAGCAAGGTCTGGCATTATTTTTGGGAATTGATATAATTTTGCATGATTAAAAGATTTAAGATGAAATGTTTCTTTGACTAAAAATTAAGCTTTACTCTAAAAAATGTTGAGATGTTATTCCTCGTGTCTACTGACTCCTGAGTCTCAGTAATACAAATTTAATCAAATATTGCAGAGCGTGACGGATGAGGCAAAAGGAAAATAGAGAAAGAAAAGTATATGAGAGAAAAAAATTGTACAATATCTGCAATTTTATATATATAAAGTCTTAGACTGTAGGCCGAAACAATTTATTAAAATATAACTGCCTTTTTTAAATTTGGTATAATAACCTAATTATTGGTAGTCAAGATAGATAGAACAGGTATTATACCTCTTGCATAAGTAAGCCAAAAATTAAAATTAAAAAGTCAAGAGTAATAGAAACTAACAGTTTACGTACTCTAATACCATTTGAATAAAATTTTGCTACAAATCACTGTCGGTAGTTCTTATGTTCCCTTTTGCTTATTATCTATAAACAGAGTTTTGTAACATTATTTGATTAAATTGGTAGAACTTATTTTAATTCCACTCTGTCAAGAGGTTTATATGATTAAATATCAATTATTATTCTTATGCAACAATTCCTAATTATCATAGGTATTCAGAATATGATATTAGAGACTGTTTGTAAAAAAAAGCTAAAGATGGCCATGAAGAAGTATTTAA
>NZ_JBNHEP010000229.1:0-14672 GCF_050015995.1 Dapis brunnea BLCC-M229
ATGCGCGAAAAGACTTGACTACCATAATTATATAGCTATCAAATGGGTTCTATAATAGTGTAAGTTTGGTTTTCAGCAGTCGCCGACATGAAAAGCTGCGCGATATGTTTGCGCTAGCATTCCGTTAGGAAAAAGCAGCAGCGCAACCCAAAAAAGCCTTACTTAGGATAAGACAAATAAAATCTAGTTGAACAGCCATAATTAAAATAACTATCTTTTCATAGTCTATGGTTAGTTCAACTAGAGGGGAGCAATATAGATATCACTTTAGATTTTTATGCAAAATCTGTTTAATTTAGGTCTAGTTTTTTTGTATTCAAATGTTGAGGCAGTTAAGTTTTGACATCCTCCCGACGCTGCTCTAAGAGACAGCGCGGGATTCCTAACCATCGCGCTCTTAGGGCTTTCTGCTGCCTCTTGCAGAGAAGATACGCTTTTCATGTCGCGTTTGCGTTAGCATGACCTAGGAAAGCGAAACAATGCACCAACCTCTAAGTCGAGCCTCTTTCCAGTATAAAGGTACACTCCTAAAGACTTGTTAGCGCGATATTGGGGGTCTCCCCCATGAGAGACTGGCGCTGACACTGCTAGCCCAGCAGCCTTAATTTAACAACTACTATAGCACACGCTTTGGGAAAACCGCAACATTGATTGCTTTTCATCCATCCCCACTAACCCCCTTTCAAAGGGGGGAACAAAAGGGGAGATGGAGAGCGCTGGTCTTCAAGCAACGTTTAGATAAGTAGTCAGACAAAGTTAAACTTAACTGTGGAGCTAGGAAACAGCGATTACTGGAAAAATTTAACAGTTTGCGGGTTTCGGCTTTATTAATCCTTCTTAACACAGTGGTATTTATTTATGTCCAGGTACTTAGTCAAAACTAACCTGTTAATTCATAAATTACTTTTTTGTTATTTGCATATATTCTCAGAGCAGTTGAAAAATCTTTTCTCTGGTGAATATAAAAATAACTAATTGTGAGATAGAAAATAAAGATTTTGAATTTTCTCTTACTTCTAAATAAAAATTATACCCCACGCTTTAAAGCAAGTTCTACTTGTCTAAACTCTTGTTCTAAACGTTTCTTCAATTTCTCAGGCACAGGGCGATTTGGATAAGAACTATAATGTCCTGCTAAAGAATTCAGAGCAGTTCGCATTGTGGTAAATGATGGTAGATTAGCAACAGAATTATCACGACGATAGCGAGAGGCATAGTCATTAATTGTTTGACGTGCTATTGCTTGAGCTTCACTCTTAGTTTCTGTATTTTCTGGTAACTCAATAGCTGTTCTTAAGCTATTGATTAAGCTTAATGTATCTTCCGAATAATTTCCACTTAAAGTTGGGGGATTATTAGAACAACCCATCAAACCTATAGCACAAACTAAAACTAAGGCTAATAAACGAGAAATAAAACGTTTCATGGAACTTTTTTAGTATGGTATCTGATTTGTTATTGATTATTTGATAGTTTAGCTTAACTTGGAATTTTAGTATAGTTATACCGCTACGCGGAAGGCAAAAGGCAAAAATCAAAAGGCAAAAGTTACTTCTGACTGAGTTTTCGGTGCGGAAATCCTTCACAAACAGGATTTACCAATGTCCTAACCAATCAGCCTAGTGCTATACTAAGAAAATTTTCATTACTACAGTTTTTCTTTTTTGTCAAATGAAGGTAAGGCAGAAGGGTTAGAGATGAATTTGAAAAAGAGTTATCCTGTATCGTAATAGTAGAAGATATATATTTTTGGCATTACTGAATTAAGGTATGAAAGTAAGTTTATAGGTAATAGACATCTCCGGAAAAGAGGGAACAAGGAACACTTAACAGGGAACACTTAACCCACCCCTAACCCCTCCTGGGAGGGGAGTAATTGATAATTTCTGGATGAGAATTGATTTGATTTTTAATTTTCACCAGATGTCTAATAAGGAATAGGGAATAGGGAATAGGGGACAGTTAATATTAATAAGTAGTTCAAACAATCCCAAATTATCAAATCATACCGTGTTTCAGCAACACCATATTTTTTAATTTTTTCCCAAACTTCTCACACTCTCTCTACAATTACCATGCCACCACCTGAAAAAGATACTTTACCGGATAATTAATAATTAAATAATTAAATAATTAAATAATTAAACAGTTTAGGTTAAAAGCCTCCCCTTTCAAGGGGAAAACAAAGACAATATTCCTTATATTCAATTCCCGTACGGTTAAAACCCGAGGTAATTATCAATTATCGATTATCCATTATCCATTAATGAACTCCCCATCTCCCCACACTCTCCACACTCCCCACACTCTCTTCCCTACTCCCTATTCCCTAAAAATCAAAGAAATCACTAATCTTCCCCGACTGTACCGAAAGAATTTGAGTATCCTGTAACCACTGACCATCAAAACATCCCAAATGAGTAGTAGTAATCAAAGTTTGAAAACGATTAGTAATTGCTTCTAACAATTGATTTTGTCGATGCAAATCTAATTCAGCCAAAACGTCATCTAACAACAACAAAGGGGGTTCCTGTACCACCTGCTCAATAAGTTGCAATTCAGCTAACTTCAAAGCTAATACTAAAGTGCGCTGTTGACCCTGAGAACCATATTGTCGCGCAGGAGTATCATTAATACTAAAAGTTACATCATCTCTATGAGGACCTACCACTGTAGTACCTTGATATTGTTCGGCGATCGCCCGTGCTTTGATTTTCTCTAAAAAAGTCTGACGCACTCCCTCCAAACTATCGTGAATAATTAACTCTTTACTATCAACAGTTACATTTGCTAAATATTCCATTTGTAAAATTTCCTTACTGCCACTAATAGCACGATGCCATTCAGTGGCCAAAGGTGCCAATCTCTGCAAAAGTCGCTGTCGTCGCCGAATTACTCGCGCTCCAGTAGTTGCCAACTGAGCATCCCACAAAGCTAACTCTTGAGCAGGAATAGAATGTAGCGAACCAAGACTTTCTGCTGCTATCTTTTGCTGGCGGATTTTCTTTAACAAAGCATTTCGCTGACGGAGAATTTGATTATACTGTTGGAGAATGTGAGCGTATACAGGTTCGAGTTGCACCAACAGTCGGTCTAACCAATGACGACGAACTTCCGGTCCACCTCTAACCAAATCTAAATCTAGACTAGAAAACTGAACCACATTCAGAATGCTTAAAAAGTCTAAATGGCGACGTAAAGTTTCACCGTTAACTGCTACAGTACGTCTACCTTGACTCCGCAGAGTTAAAGTTAGATCGATATTTCCCAGTTGTCTTTCTAAAGATGCTTGAATTTGACCTGCTGGTTTACCATCTAGGATTAAATCGCGATCGCGATTTGCTCGGTGAGACTTAAGAGTAGAAAGTAATTCTACTGACTCTAGTAGATTAGATTTTCCTTGAGCATTATCTCCTACCAAAATTGTTTTGGCAGCATCAAATTTAACTTTCTGGTCTCGGTAGTTCCGAAACTGTCGTAAATGTAAATGTCTCAGGTACATATTCAGAAGGAAGAGGTGAAGAAGGAAGAAGGAAGAAAACGATAATTTTTGAATATTCAGGAAAGGAGTTATGTTAATAAACATAGGCATGGAAAAGATATATATTTTTAGCTGGACCGACTCCAGAAGGCAAAATGAAAGAATCAAAATGGAAGATATTTTTAGAAAAAAGGTACGAAAAATGATTTACTTGGTGACTTTTACAACCCTATCCAATGGTTAAAGAAAAGGCTTGTTTATTTTCTGTAGATGTCTAATGACTACAGACATGATATTTTTTACCTTAAATATTACTTAGGAGCAATATAAAAATAGGTTGTACAAATTTCATCTCAAATGAATTGTAAAATCTAGCTTCCATAAAAAAACTGTTCAGGTTATTTTTAGACGAGTTCTTATATATAGCACTATAATATTGGGCGTTTGTAAATAAAAGTATGATTTTACAGTCCTCACTCCTCAGTCCTCAGTCCTCAGGAGTTATACCATTTCACAGAATTCTGAATGGGCGAATTCAGAATTCTGAAGTTAGATTGGATCGGCTAAAAACTTTTACAAGAGAAAGGTTTGAGGCAATTATTTGACATTTAAAGTTTGAAACTATTTGTGACATCTTTAAAGTGAATTGGTATTAGAAAGCAGCTTTTTCCACGTCAGTTAAAGGGTAAATAGGTCTGAAAATCATATTATAAATTTGGGGTTGGTAAATCACAGAATGAAATTTGTAGGGAGAATCCCCCAATAGACATAGGCGTGAAAATCAAAAATAAAATCAATTATTATCCATAAATTATCAATTACTCCCCTCCCAGGAGGGGTTAGGGGTGGGTTAAGTGTTCCCTGTTCCTAGTTAAGTGTTCCTTCTTTTCTGGAGATGTCTAATGATTAACCGGGTTAGGTACGGGGCGCTACCACAAAAAATAAATCATCCCATCAATTACCAACGCCTCATATTGTATTATTGCTACTGGAAGGGAGTGGCAGGAAGCAATCTTATTATTCTCAGGGGATTGAAACTTATTATCTCTCTGAGCATTACTACAATGTCTTAGTTTTTAGGAATAAGTTACCAATCATAATTATACTAGACTTATCTATAACTTTCCTTAATTCCTTAATTCCTTATTCCTATGAAAATAATATTTTTTGGCACACCTCTATTTGCTGTTGCTACTCTAGAAAAATTATTAGCTCACCCAGAAATTGAAGTTGTTGCAGTTGTCACCCAACCCGATAAAAGACGCGGGCGAGGCAATAAACTCATTCCATCTCCTGTTAAGTCACTGGCAGTTGCTCATAATATCCCTGTCTGGCAACCGCGCCGAGTTAAAAAAAATGCTGAAACTCTCAATTTATTAAGACAAACACAAGCGGATGTATTTGTCGTAGTTGCTTATGGACAAATCTTATCTTCTGAAATTTTGGATATGCCAAAGTTGGGTTGTGTGAATGTTCATGGTTCGATTTTGCCAAAATATCGTGGTGCTGCTCCTATTCAGTGGTCTATTTATCATGGCGAGATGAAAACGGGAAATACTACGATGTTGATGGATGTGGGAATGGATACTGGTCCAATGTTGTTGAAGAGTGTGACTCCTATTGGTTTGTTGGATAATGCTGTATCCATAGCAGAAATTTTGGCAAAGGATGGGGCAGATTTATTACTGGAAACTTTGTGGAAGTTGGAGAAAAGAGAAATTGAACCTATTCCTCAAGATAATTCTCTGGCAACTTACGCTCCACTGATTCAAAATTCTGATTATCAAATTGATTGGTCGAGGAGCGCTTTGGATATTCACAACCAAGTCAGAGGATTTTTTCCTAATTGCTTTACCAGTTTTAGGAGTCAGTCTTTGAAGGTAATGGCGACTATGCCTGTAGGAGCTGAATATTGGTCGGAATTGCCTCCGGAATTACAGAAGTTGGAAAAGGTTTGGTCTTCTGAATCTGAGGTTGTTGGAAATATCGGGGAGGTTGTCAAAGTAATTAAGGGTTTAGGACCTGTGGTGCAAACTGGTGCTGGTTGGTTGTTGTTGTGGCAGGTACAGTTGGCTGGGAAGAAGGCGGTTTCTGGTTGGGATTTGGCTAATGGTACTCGTTTGGCAGTAGGAGAAGTTATTGGGGGAGTGGGGGAGTAGGAGAGTAGGAGAGTGGGGGAGTGGGGGAGTAGGGGAGTGGGGGAGAAATTATTCACCCTTTCTGCTTCTGACTTCGTAACTTAACTTTGATAATAAGGGCAGCGATCGCATAGACCTTCTGGATTTACTGCACAACGAATTAATTCTGAGTGAGCATTATAGTGACAGGTTATATCACCTATTATCAAACGTCCATTTACCAAAGTTCGGTCTGGAGGTTGTGAGACTGATTGGACATAGATAACAATTTTATAGAGTTTGTAGCGACCTGATTTTAATTGATACCGATGGCGACGTTCCAAAACAGTATAGGTTTTGTCTTGAAATTCGGCATTGCTGAATCAAGGGATGAATCTTTGCAGAAAAGGTAATCCTTCTTGTACTTCCTCTTTCTCCAAACCTACAATTCATCCCGTAAATATGCAACGCCTGAAATTCTAAATAGTTACCAGGTTGGGGTATCCACTCTAGATGAATACTTCCTAGAGTTTGCCGGGGATGGGTGAGTATTATTTCTCTTGCGAGGGAATCTGGAACCATTTTTATGTGTATTGCAGACAACATTTGTCATAATAGCGTTGGGAAATGTCTGATGTTTGATTTGGTTTAGATTGTATTAATATACAATCGGATTATTGGGTTAGTAGTAATGTTAAAATTTGCTGAGATAATCTAGTTTTTGTGTCAAAATTTACTATTTTAAAAAAAATTTATAGTAATAGGTAAATTTTAAGTTATGCAGAGCAAAAAATTAATATTTTTATCACACCAGAGGTAGTTTTTACAACTTTCAAAGTTGTGGAGATGAACCTCTAGTCTTGTTACGAGTTGGTGCAGAAAAAGAAAAAATTCCAGTTAATCGTATCGGTGTTGATGGCAATTAATTACCAGGAAAATCCAAGGAAAATAAACATGAAGATGGTGTGCCAATAGAAGGATTATATTATGAATAGCTACTTTCTGAAAGAGGAAGGTTAATCAAGTTTTTCCTTGATTAATGCTGTTGATAATTTGTTCTATAGAAACTACTAAGTAGGTGGGTTTAATTATCCGTAAAATAGCGACGAAGATTCAAAACATTGAAATCCTTTTAAAAAGTGCTTGATGGCTTTATTTTATGATTTTTCGTTTTAACGTTTATTTATCCCCAAATACTTAAATTGACTCAATGTTTCTATCGGTAGATTCTGGAGAATATTATTTAATTTTAGCTGCTCTGGGAAATTTAAAATCCCAAAATCAAGCTGAAAAAATTGCAGTAAAAAATTATAAGTTATAAAATAATATGACCTATGTGTGGTTAACATTAGCAAGTATTTTGGGATGGTTTGTCAGTACCCTAGCAGGTGGGGGTAGTTCATTTCTCTTAATCCCAATAGTTGGTTTTTTTGGGAACTATAGCCATCCCACCAATTATTACAACTGGAGCAATTCTTGGTAACGCCGAACGTGCTGTTGCTGATCGACAAAAAATTAATTGGACAGTTATTTGTTGGGAACTACCTGGTGCTATTATTGGTGGTTGTTTAGGGGCTTTTCTGTTGACCCAAATTCCCGTGAGATGGCTGAGTTTTTTCGTAGGATTATTTCTATTTATCTCTGGGATAAATTTAATTCTTAAGAATCAAGAAAAATCTTTTACTGTTCGTGCATAGTATTTTCTGCCTGTAGGTTTTATTTATTCATTTTTGTCAGGGATTATTGGTAGTATGGGACCTTTACTTGCACCATTTTACCTAAATTATGGTTTAGAAAAAGAAGAATTATTAGGTACTCAAGCAGTTAACCGGATAGTAGTTCATATTGTTAAGGCAATCACTTATGCAATTTTTGGTAATTTAACTTTGTCTTATTTGGGATATGGGATACTCATAGGAATAGCTGCTTTTCCGGGAAATTGGTTGGGTCATTTAGTATTAGAAAAAATTAGTCCTCAACTATTCCGTCAGTTAGTAATTACTTTTGTGATTTTCAGTGGTGTTTTTATTCTATGGGAACAAAGGAGTCTGTTAATACTTTAGGTATAGCTATTCTCTTTCATCAGTAGTAAAAAGCAATTCTCCTAAATCTACCTTATACCGTTTCATAATAATCAAAGGTAAGATAGTATTGCCTGAAAACTTTCAATCAATACCGTCAAGATACTATTCTAAAATTATTTCAGGTAATTATTTTACACAATTAGCGTGAAATTATTAGCGATTTTATTTAAGTGAATTAGCATGAAAAAGAGGGATTTTAAGTTGAGTAATTTACTTGAATCTCTTGTAAAGTGCTACAAGTTTGGTAATTATATTCACCCAAAATATTCACCCAAAAAATTTAACCAATATTTTGGTGGTACGAAAATAAAATTTCATCGACATTTTCTAATGTAACTTTTTCCCTGTCTGCTAAATTTTTAATTGTCTGAGTAATAGCTTGAATCTGAAAACTTTCTAGATTTAGACCTAGTTGATGAGCGCGATGTGCAATACCATTTTTGCCTGTTAGTTTGTGATTAATTAAAATTGACCGATTCAAATCAAAATCACTGGGATTTATTGGTTCATAAGTTCTAGAATTATTCAGAATTGCTTTAGTATGAACTCCAGCTTTATGATTAAAAGCAGCTTCCCCAATAATACAATGATCGAAGGGAATAGAAACTCCTATTTTTTCCGCTACTAATTGATTTAATTTATGAAGATAAGATAGAGAATATTTTCGATTTAAAGTTTCTGGATCAAGGGTATAAAGACGAGCAATTAATCCAGCTAAAGGAGTAATACCATTACGTTCACCAATGCCTAAAACACTTGTATCAATATGAGTTACTCCTGCTTCAAAAGCAGCAAAACTATTAGCAATAGCACAACCTGTATCATTATGACCGTGAAATTCTATATCTTCAGAAAAGCATTGTCTCATCTCTTGAATTAATTGATAAACTTGATGGGGAGTGGCTATACCTACTGTATCAGCCACCCCAAAACGATTGACAATTCCTAATTTATTAATTGCTAAATAAACTCGCAGTAAATCTGATAGGGAACTACGAAAAGAATCTTCTGTGGAAAAACGCAATTCTATTTGGGGATTTTGTTGATGAATAAAAGTAATAACTTCTGTAGCTATATCAATAATCTCATCAATACTTTTACCATGACCAAATTGACGTAAAAGTTTAGATGTACCCATAAATAGATTAATACCATCTACACCTGTATCTAGGGCGATTTTTGCATCTTCAAGATGGCAGCGAATATGGGTGAGAACTTTAGCTTGCAAACCTAACTGAGCTAAGTTTTTACAATCTTGATAAGATTGAGGGGAAACAGTTGGAGATGTTACTTCAATATATTCTACTCCAAATTGATCGAGTCCTCTAGCAATTTCAACTTTATCTCCTGTAGAAAAATTTGACTTAAAAAATTGTTCTCCTTCTCGGAGAGTAGAATCAACTATCGCTAGTTTACTTAATAACATTTTTTTAGTTTAGGTATAATTCCATAATTTTTAGATAAACATATTATAGGGATGATTGTTAGTATGATTAATTACAATTTATTTTCAATAAAATGCTACATATTAAAATAGTTTAAGATATTTTAAGTTATTTTTGAATTTAGCAATCTTTGATGAAAAATTTTAATTCACAAATACCACAAATACAAGGAATAAGGAATAAGTAAAAATAGTTAAAGCAGCTCTCAGGAATTTTTAATGACAAACTTAAACTCACAAATAGAAGGAATAAGTAAAAATAGTTAAAGCAGGTCTATTATATCCCACATTCCGCACTTCAAATTGTCTTATAACAAGTTACAGGAAATTCATCTGTTTAATTAAGTAGAATTACTTATGGTGTTTGGTAACTGTCAAGTGAGATCATAATATGGGTTATAAACTGAGAAATGGTATTGAAGCTATTCATTCTGACTCCTGAGTTCTGAGTTCCCCTCCTGGGAAGGGTTAGGGGTGGGTTTACTCCTAAAAACTCCCCTAGCTATTTGTAGCAAACATTTATCACATTGGTATTACCTATATCTAATATATTTAATAACTTTTGAGCTATTTGTTGAGGTGTAAACTTAGTAGTGTCTAAAAGTAAAGTCTGCTGAGGAGCGATCGCCTGTAAAGCGATTTTTGTTGCCTCCGAATCGTAGTTTATATTCTCTTCAACCAGGATTTTTAGTCTTTGACTAACTTCTGTATGTTGGTAGATTCCTGTTTTAATTCCAGTGAAAATTTCTTGTGCTTCAGCAAAGGTAAATAAACTAGAAGCTTCAGGTATACCTAAAGCAGAAAAACTCATATTTTTTTGTCGATCAACTACTGAATATTCTGAATATTTTGTGATTTTTTGAAAGCATAATATCGAGTAAAAAGTCGTTTTAAACGTACTGATAATGGAGCAGATAAGAGCACAAATTTTGCTTTTTTCAAAGTTTTAGCACCATAATTAACTTCATTTTGCCCCCTTAAAAAATCGAAAATTAGTGGATAATTAATTGTATGAGAATTAATTTGTAATTGAGTCAAAATATTACCCATACCGCTAGGAAATTGTTTTTGATATTGACGAGTATATTTAAACCGCTCTAGACGACAAATTGTTTCAATTTTATTTCCATTTATAGCTGCAATATAAGGAATAATTAATTCTGTTGTCAGAGTGCGTCGATTGGGAAGTAGGGTAAAATTTAACCCTGATTTAGTTAATGTATTCATCATTGTAGTTTTACCTACTCCTGTTAAACCTACAATAATAATTAGGTGTTCATTTCTGGTAGAAATCAAATCTTTTTCTGAAGGAACACCAATAGCAATTCCCGGTTGTAGCTGTTTAAAATTTTGATTAGGTTTAGTTATAGTTTGCATCATTTTACTTAAACTTATTGAAATTTGAAATTTTTTAATTGAAGTCAGTATATCTTATAAATAGGGAATAGGGAGTAGGGAATAGAAAAGAAGAAAAACAACTGTACCTGAGTAACTTGAGAAACACTATAGGTGAATCTTAAAGTTAAATAAAATAGGAAGTAAGGAATGGGGAATAGAGAAAAACAAATGTACTTCAGTAACTTGAGAAACACTATTTTAGCTAAGAAAGAATTGGTTAAGCATAGACTGATGATAAATCTTAGACAGTGAAAATGTTTTTCCAACTGTTCCCTGTTCCCTATTCCCTATTCCCTATTCCCTATTCTCTATTCCCTATTCCCTATTCCCTGTTCCCTGTTCCCTATTCCCTGTTCCCTACTTATAGATAAATATTAAAATCAAATAAAATGAGTCATCACATTTTAAAAGCTAACTGTAAAACTGTTCATTTAGGAGGATTCTCACATCAATTGGAACCAGCATTAATAATTAATTCTGGCGATCGTGTCGATGTAGAAACTTATACGGGTTATTATCTTTATGACCAAGCACCTGAAGATTTTTTTACTCCAGAATTTCTGGAAATTTGTCATAATTTACCAGCAGAAAAAAAAGTCGGTCTTGGTCCTCATTTATTAACCGGACCGATATATATTAATGATGCTCAACCGGGAGATGTATTAGAAATTATTCTGGAAAATATTTACCCTAGTTTAGGGATGGGATTTAATTCTATTCGTCGGGGTTGGGGAGCATTACCGGAAGAATTTACGGAAGCAAAACTAAATTTTATTCGATTAGATTTAGAGAAAAAATTTGCAGAGTTTCCTCCTAATAGCGGGATAAAAATTCCTCTTCAACCATTCTTTGGAATTTTGGGAGTTGCGACAGAACATACTCGGCGTTCTTCTATTCCTCCTGGTAGTTATGGAGGTAATATTGATTGTCGAGAATTGCAAGTTGGTTCGCGAATATTTTTACCTGTTTTTGTGCCGGGGGGTTTATTTTCTATTGGGGATGGTCATTCTGCGCAGGGAGATGGAGAGATAAATGTAACAGCGATTGAAACTTCAATGAATGGTACTATTCAGATTAAATTGAGAAAAGATTTACAAATAAGTTTTCCTATGGCAGAAACTTCTACTGATATTATTTCTTTTGGATTTGGCAAGACTTTAGATGCTGCTTTTGAATTAGCTTTAAAACAAATGATTAGTTGGTTAGAAAAATTTTTTGGGTTGAGTGCTGAAGATGCTTATATTTTGTGTTCTCTTGCAGTGAATTTTCATATTACTCAAGTTGTAAATAATCCTCAAAAGGGAGTACATGGAATGTTGCCAAAATCTATATTACCGAAGGAATAGGAGTTAGAAGTCAGAAGGCGCGAAGTTAAATGCGCAGCACGGACTAAATTTGAGAGGAGCGAGAATGCTCTAATACTAAGCGTAATAAATGTTTGTTAGAAATGTTAGGGACGTTGCATCCAACTTCCCTACGGAATAAAGCTTTAGTTATCTAGCACTGAAAACATGAGTAAATTCTGTACGTCGCCAATCCGACAGCTCCCCTACCTGATTTATGACTTCTGATTCCTAACTACCACCAAAATATTACAAATGAAATAGGATTGCTATATACGTTAATTTTGAATGTAATTGATTATAACTAGACAGTGGGAAGTTCTTTAGAATAACTATTCTAGCTAAGGCTTTCAGCAACTCATGCTTAGAAACTCTCCATCCAGACCTGTAGATGCTGTAAGACTTTTCCAGTAATACTTTCAGTCTTGAAAGCAAGTCTTTTTTTAGAAGAACTTTTTACTCTCCAGTGATTATAATATTTATCGTAAAAATCATATGACTTGAGGAACAAAAAAATGGGTAATCATAATCATTCTCATTGTTGTAGCTGTCACCATGAAGAAAATCATAATCATACTAATCAACCTACCCAATATTCAACTTTAAAACAGGAAATTTTACCTTTACTTCCAGTCGCAATTATCTATATATTAGGTCTAGTTTTCTATCAACAATTACAAAATACTGTATATGGAATAGGAAAATATATAGTGTTTATTCCCATCTATATATATAGTGGATGGAGGGTACTTTCCAGCGCTGGGTAAAATATTTTGAAAGGCAGAATATTTGATGAAAATTTTTTAATGACTGTGGCAACATTAGCAGCGATCGCTATTGATAAATTACCGGAGGCAGTGGCAGTAATGTTGTTTTATCAAATTGGAGAAACATTTCAGGAATATTCTGTCAAACGTTCCCGTAATTCTATCAAGTCATTATTAGAAGTTCGCCCCGATTATGCAAATTTAAAAATTGATGATTCTCTGGAAAAAGTATCTCCAGAAATAGTAGAAGTTGGCAGTGAAATAGTAGTTAAACCAGGAGAAAAAATTCCCTTAGATGGTGAAATTGTCTCTGGCAATTCTCAAGTTGATACTTCGGCTTTAACTGGAGAATCAATACCTAAATTTTTCACAGTTGGGCAAACAATATTAGCAGGAATGGTTAATCAAACGGGATTATTAACAATTCGCGTTACTAAACCTTTTAGCGAGTCATCAATTGCTCGAATTTTAGAATTAGTTGAAACTGCTAAAACTAAGAAATCTAAAACCGAAAGATTTATGACAACTTTTGCCAAATACTATACTCCAGTGGTTGTCTTTATTTCTTTGACGATCGCTCTTTTGCCTCCTCTATTTATCTCTGGTGCGACTCATGCAGATTGGATAAATCGAGCATTAATTGTATTAGTAGTTTCCTGTCCTTGTGGATTAGTAATTAGTATTCCTTTGGGTTACTTCGGTGGAGTTGGTGGAGCTGCAAAACGAGGAATTTTAGTCAAAGGTTCGACATTTTTAGATGATTTAGCTGCTATTAAAACTGTGGTTTTTGATAAAACTGGAACTTTAACAGAAGGTAAACTTCAGGTGACAGACATTGTGACCAAAAATGGCTTGACTAAACCAGAATTAATGGAAGTGGCAGCCAAAGTTGAATCTTTATCAAATCATCCTATTGCTCAAGCAGTTTCTAAATATAATTCCAACAAAATAGATAATTCTGATGTCTCAGAATATCAAGAAATTGCCGGATGTGGAATTAAGGCAAAGGTTGGGAATAAAACAGTTATTGCCGGAGGCGATCGCCTATTACATTTAGAAGATATTCAACACGATATTTGTGATGTTGGAGATACGGCAGTTCATTTAGCAGTCGATAGTAAATATGTTGGTTATATTACAATTTCTGACCAAATTAAATTAGATGCTGCTCAGGCAATTAAATCTTTGAAAAATTTGGGTGTGGAAAAAACTGTAATGTTAACTGGAGATAATCAAACTGTTGCTCAACGTGTGGCAAAAAATCTGGGTTTAGATGATTATCAAGCGGAATTATTGCCAGAAGATAAAGTTACTACCATTGAAAAATTACTCCATCAAAATAATGGAAAAGTTGCTTTTGTTGGAGATGGAATTAATGATGCTCCGGTTATTACTCGCGCTGATGTTGGTATGGCGATGGGTAGTATGGGTTCCGATGCGGCAATTGAAACTGCAGATGTTGTTATTATGACGGATGCTCCTTCTAAGGTTGCCGAAGCAATAAAAGTTGGCAGGAAAACTCGTCGTATTGTTTGGCAGAATATTGGTTTTGCTTTGGGAGTGAAAAGTTTGTTTATTTTGTTGGGGATATTCGGGTTGGCAAATATTTGGGAAGCAGTATTTGCAGATGTAGGTGTGGCATTGATTGCAATCTTTAATTCTAGTCGAGCACTGACTTAATCAAAGAATAACGATATTTTTTTACTATTCATCTCCTCTGGCTCTGGCGGGGTACTTCAGAAAATGTATTAACTCTAGCTCCAGAAGTAATAGTCGAAATTTTTGACGATTCATCTGTTCTAGCGGAGTCTTCAGAAAATGTATTAACTCTAGCTCCAGAAGTAATAGTCGAAATTTTTGACGATTCATCTGTTCTAGCGGAGTCTTCAGAAAAAGTATTAACTCTGGCTCCAGAAGTAATACTCAGAAAATTTCACGATTCATCTGTTCTGGTGGAGTCTTCAGAAAAAGTATTAACTCTGGCTCCAGAAGTAATACTCAGAAAATTTCACGATTCATCTGTTCTGGCGGGGTGCTT
>NZ_JBNHEP010000230.1:0-10028 GCF_050015995.1 Dapis brunnea BLCC-M229
TCAGAGATTGTTTGTAAAGGAAATATAAAAAGGAGATAGGGAACAGGGAACAGGGAACAGGGAACAGGGAACAGGGAATAGGGAATAGGGAATAGGGAATAAGGAGGAAGAAATCAAGACAAATATTTGTCGCTTAAAAATCTAGGAATATATGTACTGAATACTTCTCTACCTACCAAATTTCAATCTCTTGAAGTATTACCGCTTTTAGATTTTAGTCACTCGCATGTTCTCTTAATACTTATTTTACAAACAGTCTCTCAGCTATCAGCTATCAGTTTCCTAGATATATCTACATTTCCTGCCACAGAATTGTGTGGGTTGACAACTAAAGTTAGTCGTTCTTGTGCTTCAATTCTCTAGTTGAAAATGTAGTAGAAGTGAAAAGATTATTTGCTTCATTCATTAGAAAGCTGAGGCCTAATACCAATTCCCAAAAGCATTGCTATACTTAGGTCGCACTTCAGTTATTAAGTAATTAACACAGGGGAAATTACTTTTTTGCTCTTTATTAGCCCAGTTAATGTTTATTATTTTTATGTTTATTCCTCCCTACACGGACCACATTCCTCACACTTCCCCACCCGATCGGGTATAGCATTCTTTTTGAGAAATGGTATAACTGCTAATAGCTAAATGCTTACATTTAGCACCAAATTCATAACTTAAATTCGCAATAGCTGCACCTCAATTTATGTTAAAATTTAGCGGATGTTTTAACGGATTTATTTAGATGATAGTACATATAGTTTTATTTAAGTGGCAGCCAGATACTTCACCAGAAACTATTGCCTCAGTTATGTCAGCTTTGAGAGGAATGAAAGGGAAAGTTCCAGAAATAATTGATTTATCTTGCGGGAATAATTTATCCGAACTTTCTCAAGGATTTCAAAATGGTTTAGTAGTTCAAGTTAAAGATAAAGCTGCTCTTGATGCTTATGCCAAAAATCCTCTTCATCAAGAAATTATTCAGACCTTAATTAAGCCGATTTTGATAGATAAAATTACTGTTGATTATGAAGTTGAATAAATAGAACTTACCCAAAGAAACTTGGTTGCTACGATAAATCCTTAGTTTTAACAATAAACGTATACTAAAAAACTAAGTTTCTGGGTTTTGTGTGCCTAATTCCTGATAAATTCACATAAGAATTAAAGGTAAGATTCCAGAAATAATTGATTTATCTTGTGGAAAAAATTTATCAGAACTTTCTGAAGCATTTAAAAATGGTTTGGTGGTTCAAGTTAAGGATAAAGTGGCTCTTGATGATTATGCTAAAAATCCTCATCAGGAAAATTATCCCTAGACTTTGACAAAAAATTATGATGTTGAAAGTTGATAATTGAAGAACAAAGACTGTATTCTTTGGTTACTCGGTTATTTTGAGGTTAAAAAAGCAGCTTTTTAAGAAAACTTCATGGGGGTAATTTCCCCCATATTGTTATTTTGAAGATAGCAATATTACTATTCTAAAAATTTAGCAATTAATTTTTGCTTAATCTCTAATTTATTGCTGTTAACTTCTTCTAATTCCTTGTCAATATCTGACTTTAAACTATTCTTGATTTCTAGTAATATACTTGTATCAGTCTCACCTTCTGTTGCCGTACCAGCTTGTGCTAGTCTGATAAAAGGTTGGCAAGTTTTACTATCTGGTTCCAGAATTGTTAAAATAGCTAGTAATTCGCCAAAACTTTTTAATTCTATTCAAAACCTCTTGTTTTTTTCTACATTATCAATTTTACAATAACAACGCATTACCAATGTATAAAATTTTTTATAAATAGTATAATTATGGCTAGTAAATTGATAAATCTATTCTGATGAAATAAACTTAGAAATTTCTTTTGCTAAAGGTAAAATATCAGATGGAATCATCAAAATAGTTGTCGTATTTTGTTCAGTTCCAATTTCAGCAATCATCTGGATTCGACGTAATTCTAATGCTACTGGAGACTTAGCAATTTCCTGTGCCGCTTGTGTTAGTTTAATAGTAGATTCATACTCAGATTCAGCTTTAATTAGACGCGCTCTTTTCTCCCTTGCTGCTTCTGCTTCTTTTGCCATTGCCTGTTGCAAAGGAAAATCTTGACTACTCTCCTGAGCTTCAGCTAGGAGAGTAGTCAATCTACATACTTATATTAAAACAAGTTTCGATTATCAAAAAAGCCTTTTTTAAAACACCAAAATGGTGTAAAAAAAACACCACAAAAACATAAGTTTAGTGTATATTGTATTTAAGCCTATATGGAGAAGTCCAATTTTCTATTTATGGCTAGACAATTGAATACTTTGATGTAAGTAACTAATCAATTATTAATCAGGGTCTATCTCCTTATTTTGAGAAGATAGAGAAGGTCGAATTATGCAAAAAATGAATATCCAAGCATCCCGTCCCTCTACAAAGCGTATGTCTGTAACTTTGCCAACAGACGTAGCTGAAATGTTAGAATTTCTTGCTAGAAATCAAGGCATTAGTCAAAATGAGGCAATTCGCAAAGCTATAGCAACTGAAGCGTATTTTCAGAAGGAAATAAAGCAAGGTTCTACCGTGCTAATTATGAATTCTGATAAATCAGTAAAAGAAGTAGTTTTCAGATAATAGCTTAGTAGTTGCTTGATAGTTATAGTGGGGGCGGGTAAAAATTGTAAACCCTAATTATGCCCTATGAATAATTCAAAATTACAAGCACAAGAAAATCCAAGTCAAAACAAAGTTTCACATCCAGAAATACTAGAGACTGTAGAAACAAAAAATCTAGAGACACCAGATGTTTACAGCTATATCCAGAAGTATATTGATGAGAAAAATGCAAGCCCTGACACCATAAGATACATATCTAAATGGGCAAAAATTGAACAGGAGAAAACTAGAAAAAATATAGCTGAAAAACTTTTAATATCTTTTGGGGCATCGTTAGGGATTACTTATCTTCTGGTTGGTTTGGCATCTATTTATCCACAATTAGATAAGTCATTTATTCGGGAAATGATACCTATTATTATCACCCCACAAGTAACATTATTAGGTTTTGCGTTGGGCTTTTATTTCAAATATCAGGGTTAGAGTATCATTCTTTGTTGGGTTTTGTTCCTCAACCCAACCTACACTTATTGCTTATTCCTAACTAATATTAAAGTTTGTATTCCTACTATATTTTTCTTAGTAGATAATGCAAACTTTTTTTTTGAAATACATGAGGATTTCATCTCATATTAATTCGTTATCAAAAAATCTTTCATCTTTAGCCATTAGCAAATCTTCCTAAATTCTCTTCCCTCCTAACTCCTGACTCCTGACTCCTAAATTTTGACTAACGCTAATATCTAAAGTTCATATTAAAGAAGAGCAACCTCTGGCTTCAGCCTAAATAAAATAAACCCTAGGCATATCCAGAATAAAACTAAAGTTGCCTTTGCAACTAGCCTATTGACCGGAGCTATTTAAGATGGAGGAATTATATATATATGGTAGATGCCCAAACTGGGGAAGACCTCCACATTCGTCTGGAGGAAACACAGGCATTAGATCGTGATTGTACAACTTTATCACGTCATGTCTTACAGCAACTTCAGTTCTCACCAGATGCTCAAGATATCAGCGCCCTAATGAATCGAATAGGGTTGGCTGGCAAGTTAATCGCTCGTCGCCTAACTCGTGCTGGATTAGTAGAAAATGCTTTAGGATTTACTGGCACAGTTAATGTCCAGGGAGAATCCGTCAAAAAGATGGATATCTATGCCAATGATGTTTTTATCTCGGTATTTAAGCAAAGTGGCCTTGTCTGTCGCTTAGCATCCGAGGAAATGGAAAAACCCTATTACATTCCAGAAAATTGTCCAATTGGTCGCTATACATTACTTTACGATCCTCTAGATGGTTCTTCTAATCTAGATACAAATCTAAATGTGGGGTCTATTTTCTCAGTTCGCCAACAAGAAGGTGACGATGAAGATGGTTCCGCCCAAGATTTACTCCAAAGTGGACGTAAACAAATTGCTGCTGGTTATATTTTATATGGACCTAGTACAATGTTGGTGTATTCAATAGGCCAAGGAGTACACGCATTTACTCTAGACCCTAGCTTAGGTGAGTTTATCCTCGCCAATGAGAATATCAAAACTCCAGACCACGGTCCAATATATAGTGTGAATGAAGGTAACTTTTGGCAGTGGGATGATTCTATGCGCGATTATATCCGCTATGTTCATCGCCATGAAGGTTACACCGCCCGTTATGGTGGTGCATTAGTTGGAGATTTCCATCGAATTTTATATCAAGGTGGAGTATTTTTGTACCCAGGTACGGTGAAAAAGCCAGAAGGAAAATTACGTCTGCTATATGAATCAGCTCCAATGGCTTATCTAGTCGAACAAGCAGGTGGTAGAGCTAGTACAGGGACTGAAGAAATATTAGATGTGGCAGCAGATAAACTGCATCAACGGACGCCATTGATTATTGGAAGTAAGGAAGATGTGGCGCTTGTTGAGTCTTTTATTAAAGAACAAAAACGCATTTCTAATCAAAGTTAGGAATGAGAAGAAAATAAAGCCGGAGAAAATTAATTACGCTCAAGAAGTCTCCTAGGTATAAACCAAAAATTTCCGGTCTTATTGAATTTGCATTCCTTAACAACTTAAATCAGGTTGTATAGTTAAAGTTGTTTTAAGCACAATAAAGATTGCATTAAGTAATCAAAGCAGAGGTTAGGATATTTATAAATGCTCAAACTCAGTCATAGATTATTTTTGACTATTGCTTTGCGCACAGCGCTATAGACTTCACTGCTGCAACAGAGCAATAGTAAAGAAATTTTGAATACCTGCAGTAGCACATAACAGCTTAGTTATCCTTTAGAAGTATCTCAAGGCACAAAAAACTCCAACAAAACATAGTAGGAATTAAGGTAATAGCTATGACAACTAATCATTTGCTAGAAATAGAAAACCTAGGCCAGAGTATCTGGATGGATAATCTGAGTCGCAATATCATTGAGTCTGGGGAACTAAAAAGCATGATTGCCCAGAAAGGAATTCGTGGTATTACTTCTAATCCCGCGATCTTTGAAAAGGCGATCGCTGGTAATGCTATCTATGATGCAGACATTGAAGCTGGTATCAGTGCTGGTAAGTCAGTGATGGAAATATACGAATCTCTGGTTTTTAAGGATATTCGTGATGCCTGTGATATTTTCATGCCAGTTTATGAACAGACCAATGGTTTAGATGGTTATATTAGTATAGAGGTTCCACCAACTATTGCTAAAGATACAGAAAGTACCATCAGCGAAGCAATTCGTTATTACACTGCTATTGGTCGCGAAAACCTAATGATTAAGATTCCAGGTACACCAGAAGGTTTACCAGCAGTGACGCGAGTTATTAGTGAAGGGATAAATGTAAATGTCACTTTGCTATTCTCTGTAGAAAGCTATGTAAATACCGCCTGGGCATATATCGAAGGTTTAGAAGCTAGAGCTGCTAAAGGAGAGGATATTAGTAAAATAGCTTCTGTGGCAAGTTTCTTTCTCAGTCGGATTGATAGTAATATTGATGGTACGATTGATACAAAACTCAAGAATGTAGCAGATGAAACTGTCAAAGCAAAACTAGAAACAGTAAAAGGAAAAGTAGCGATCGCCAATGCCAAAATTGCCTATCAAGAATACAAAAAAATCATTCAAGGCGATCGCTGGAAAGCTTTATCAGCAAAAGGTGCAAAAGTACAAAGACTGTTATGGGCAAGCACCAGCACCAAAAATCCAGCCTACAGTGATGTAATGTATGTTGATGAATTGATGGGACCTAATACAGTTAATACCTTGCCTCCCCAAACCATAGATGCTTGTGCTGACCATTGTGATGTGGATAACCGAGTTGAGACCAACATTGAGGCAGCAATGCAGTTAATGGAAAGTCTCAAAGATCCTGAGATTAATATCAACATTGACCAAGTAATGGACGAACTCCTAGCAGAAGGGATAGACAAATTTATCAAACCCTTCACTTCTCTAATCAACTCCCTAGAAGAAAAAGTTAAAAAATTAGCACCTGTTTCAGGCTAACTAAATCTGACGTCATCAGTCATTTTCATGTCGGCGACAGCCGAAATGTGAAAAAAGTTACTATTTGACTGATGACTAAAAATAGAAATTAATGTAGTTAAATACGCTGAATTATTGAATAATTTGAGATACAACAAGTCATAAGATCGAGATTTGAACGCCTCAATCAATTTAAAAAAGCTAGTGCTAATTGCTGAGGAAACCTCAGAATGTAAGACGCACTCAAGAGATGCGGTCAGCTTGGCCATTAATGCCTGTGGACGGAGTGTTCCCGACTAGGGGAGCCGTCGGATTGGCGACTTATCCGGTGGAAGCAGGAAGTAAACATTAAATTTGTCACATTGTGACATTTTATATCAGTTTTATGGAGCAGTTAACATAGATGGTAGCATTATTAGAAAATCCTCTGCGGATTGGATTACAACAAGACCGGATTCCCGAACCACAGATTTTAGTAATATTTGGTGCATCCGGCGATCTAACCCAGAGAAAACTCGTTCCAGCATTATATCAAATGAAGCTAGAACGGAAACTCCCCCCCGAACTAACAATAGTGGGAGTAGCGCGTAGAGAATGGAGCCATGATTACTTCCGCGAACAAATGCGGACAGGTGTAGAAGAGTTTGGTGGTGGTTTACAATCTGAAGAACTCTGGAATGATTTTGCTAAAGGGATTTTTTACTGTCCTGGTAATATAGATAAACCAGAAGATTATCAAAAACTCAAAGAACTTTTGAGTCAACTGGACGAGGAGAGGGGTACGCGAGGTAATCGCGTATTTTACTTGTCTGTAGCTCCCCGATACTTTGGAGAAGCTACCCAACAGTTAGGGGCGGCAGGAATGTTACCCGATCCCAAAAAGCAAAGATTAGTAATTGAGAAACCCTTTGGTAGAGACCTCAGTTCAGCCCAGGTACTCAATAAAGTTGTGCGTCAAGTTTGCCCCGAAGAGCAAATATATCGCATTGACCATTATCTAGGGAAAGAAACTGTTCAAAACTTAATGGTATTTAGATTTGCCAATGCCATTTTTGAACCCCTGTGGAATCGTCAATTTGTCGATAACGTGCAAATTACTGTTGCAGAAACAGTAGGATTAGAAGGACGTGCTGGATATTATGAAACATCAGGTGCCCTGCGAGACATGGTACAAAACCACCTGATGCAGTTATTCTCCCTGACAGCAATGGAACCTCCTAATTCCTTAGATGCTGATAGTATTCGCAACGAAAAAGTAAAAGTAGTTCAGGCAACCCGTCTAGCAGATTTAGAGCACCTAGAATATTCAGCAATTCGAGGTCAGTATACACAGGGTTGGATGAAAGGTAAAAATGTTCCAGCTTATCGGGAAGAAGGAGGAGCAGACCCCAACTCTACAACACCTACTTATGCAGCACTAAAACTCAATATTGATAACTGGCGTTGGAAAGGAGTGCCATTTTATTTGCGGACTGGCAAGCGGATGCCAAAAAAAGTCTCAGAAATCGCAATTCAGTTTAAAGAAGTGCCATATTTGATGTTCCAGTCCGCAGCTAAACAAGCTAACCCTAATGTATTAGCTTTGCGCATTCAGCCTAATGAAGGGATATCGATGCGCTTTGAAGTTAAAACACCAGGTAGTTCCCTGCGAACTCGCTCAGTAGATATGGATTTCCGTTACGATACTGCTTTTGGTAAGCCTAGTACAGATGCTTACAGTAGATTATTGATAGACTGTATGTTAGCAGACCAAACACTATTTACCCGTGGCGATGAAGTAGAAGCATCTTGGCGAGCATTAACACCAATACTTAGTATTTGGGATGCTCCCGCTCCACCAGAAGTAATACCTTTGTATGAAGCAGGTACTTGGGGACCAGTTGAGGCAGAACTGTTGCTCAACCGAGATGGTCGTCGTTGGCGCAGACTTTAAATCAGTTATCAGTTATCAGCTTTTTACAGTAATGTCAGATAGGTTCGCCTATCTAGGGTCATTTCAGTTATCAGTTATTAGCAGTACCTCTGGCTGAAGTATCGGGATTGAAATACTGAATTGAATATTTTTTTATCCCTTTGAAAGGGGGGGGCTATTGACCTTATTTTTTGGTCACAAAACAAGTAATTTCCTCAAATTAAACTGACAACCCATGACTAGTTAGCGATCGCTAATGCCCTTTGGCAAGTATTATAGCCAACTGTTAACTTATGACTAATAAGTTACATTAGATTAGAAGTGTTATTACGGGTTCAACTTTTGACTATTAGATTTCTAATTAAGTAGAAATTTTTTTAGGAAAAAGAAGCCTACTTAATAACTACCAGGTTTAACGCAAGCATCACTAAAGAACTAAGCATTTACGAAAAATGAGTACAACACTTGTTGCCTTACAACAACCAAAAGATATCTCTCTGAGTGAAATTGAGGCAGAACTAAATAAAATCTGGCTCAGTCAAAGTGGAGGCAAGGCAACTCCAATTGCTACCAGGGCAGCTACTTTCAGTATGGTTATATATGAACCTGAAGAATTCCAGCAACTTTTGGCTGGTTTGGGATTCTACAAAGGTGAAATAGATGGTATTAATGGAACAGCAGCTCGTGAAGCTATTAAGGAAGCTCAAAAAACTTATGGATTACCAATAACAGGTAGAGTAGACTCCGAAACTCTTGCCAAGTTACGCTCAGAGTGGGCAGCTAAATCACCAGAAGATAAGCAATTCCCGAATTTTGATGTTCGGGGATTTAGTATGAGTGAAGTTATCGCAGCTCAAAATCCTTGTCGGGTGATTACTATGTGTCCTACCTTCGGAGAAGATACAGGGGTAACAGCTCAAGTTTCTGCTTATTGCCCAGTTCAGAAAAAACAGTCTTCACTAATTTGTTGTGAATACATCACCCTACGAGGGACTAAAGAAGCGCTGGAACGGGTGAGTGATGTAGTTACATCATTAATGATTCCTGACCTACCCAAATTTGTTTGGTGGAAAGCTACCCCCAACCCAGAACAAGAACTTTTCCGTCGCCTATGCAAAACTAGCAATTGCATTATTGTAGATTCATCTTATTTTAGCGATTCAGAATCAGAATTTCTCAAAATGCAGGAGTTGATTGAGGATAAAACCTATATTGCTGACTTAAATTGGCATCGTCTCTCTGCATGGCAAGAGTTAACTGCTGCCACTTTTGACCCACCAGAGCGTCGTGCTTCTCTGGGTGAAATTGACACAATTACCCTTGACTATGAAAAAGGGAACGCAGGACAAGCATTAATGTTCTTAGGTTGGTTCGCTAGTCGTCTTGATTGGCAACCTACAACTTATACTGAAACTGGTGGTGATTATGACATTATCCATATTAAGTTTACCAGTCCTACCGATAAGGAGATTTTAGCAGAGTTGGCAGCAATTCCTACTGCTGACTATGGTGAAATTCCAGGAGATTTAGTGGGTTTGCGTTTGGATTCGAGCAATCCCAATGCAGATTGTTGTACTATTTTGTGTTCTGAAACTACTGGTTGTATGCGATTAGAGGCTGGTGGTAGTGCCCAGTCTTGTCGTACAGAGCAAGTTAGTGCTTTAAGCGATCAGAAGGCAGAATATTTGATGGCTCAACAGTTACAACGTTGGGGAAGAGAGGTTTTGTATGAAGAGAGTTTAGCTGTAACTGCTGAAATTCTCAAATTGCGTTAATTTTGGGGCGTTGCATTATCAAGGGATGATTTTGATATGTATCCAAAAATTTAGCCCGATCAATCAAAAGTTTCAGATGCGTGCAAATTTAATTATCATCCCACAACTATGCAACGCCAATTTTGGCAATATAAATATCTCTCAAAATTAATCTTTTTCATAAAAATAATGTAGAGATGTTCCATGGAATTTCTCTACATTAGACTTGTCGCTTTATAACTAAAAAAAACTGGCAAACCCTAGTCATATCATGTCCGTTTATATCGTTTGTGTAAAAGTTAGCGTAAATATCAACA
>NZ_JBNHEP010000231.1:0-17592 GCF_050015995.1 Dapis brunnea BLCC-M229
GTTTGACTATCTTTAATTACCGAAAAATTTTGGTAATTAGCCTCCCCTTGGATAGCAGGGCTGTTTCATTCTCACTAAGCGTGTAGAATTATAGAGTAAAGAGCAGATTTATTGATATAAATTGGCCAATATGCCAATATATGAAAATATATGGAAAAAAGCCTCATTGATTACCTGAAAGAAATACCTGATTTTCGCATAGCAGAGAGGCTGTCGCCACCCCTTATGGCTGGTACTGTTGATTATGATTATGGGAATCATCAGCGGTTATTGGGGTTATAGACAGTTAGGGAAATTTACCGAACGCCATCGTTTAACTTTAATTAAACTACTCAATATTCCTCAAGCTCGTGTTCCTTCTTATTCAACGATGAGACGAGTCATGGTACAACTAGATTACCAAAAATTACAAATAGCTTTTAATCAATGGAGCCAACAATATAGTAAAACCAGGTCTAGAGAGTAGGTATCAATAGATGGAAAAAGTCTCAAAAATACGGTAAAAAATCACGATAAATCTGAGCAAAATTTTGTTAATTGTGTATCAGCATTTAGTCATCAAAGAGGGTTAGTTTTAGGGATAAAAATCTTTGGTATGGAAACTTGAAAGTGAAATTACGATTGTGAGAAAACTACTAGAGATATTAGACTTATGCATGAGTAGTTTTTACTCTTGATGCTCTACATTGTCAAAAAAAACAGTAGCCACAATTATCGAAACTAAAAACGATTATTTAATTAAAGTTAAAAAGAATCAACCCAAGTTGTATGAACAAATAGAACAGCAAGTCACATCGACTCAAGTAGTAAAAAGGTATGTAGATGAAGAAAAAACAAGAGATCGTGATACTACTAGAATTGTAGAAGTTTTTAATATACCAGCAAATATACTGGATGTATGGAAAGGCGCAGGTTCTGTAATTAGAGTAAAGCGCAGTAGTAATCGAGGGTCAAAATTGGTAGAAAGTATTAGTTATTATCTTTGTTCACTCTCACCAAAATCTAGCACCCTAGCCTCAGGTATTCGAGGACATTGGTTAATTGAAAATCAACTGCATTGGGTAAAGGATGTGATTCTAGAGGAAGATTCAAGTCCTCAAAAATCAGGATTTTCTCCCAGGAATTTCTCAATTTTAAAAACTTGGGTATTAACTCTACTAAGAACACATGGTTTGGTCGGAATTAAAGCAGGGATATCCTACTTGAGTAATAATCTCAAATATATACTTTCTTTTTGTACTTAAGTATGGTATGAAATTCATTTTTGATCTGAATTAATCTGAATAAGATGAAGTTGCGATCGCACAACACAGAGCAATTTCTGGGTCAGTTTGACATTGGTTGGTGGCGATAGTACTACAGACCGCTACGGGATACTGCTGAGGCAACGCTCCGCGATCGCACTGCTTTGCATCACAAAAAATGGCCAGTCAAGATAATATTGGACTAAATTCGCGGTAAAATCTGCTCTTTACTCTATAATTCTACACGCTTAGTGAGAATGAAACAGCCCTGCCCCTTGGATAGGGGATAATAAATAAAAATTTTCATGATTAGTCAATCCTATCCGTTTTCAAGGAGAGGTAATTATTAATTATTCATTATTCATTATTAATTATTAATTATTGAAATAGTTCTTTGAGCCGCTCTACCTCTTCAATCAGTTTTTTTATGAGGCGTTGCTGTTGCCAAACCAGTTCTTCTAGAGCTTATTTGAACAGTAGTTCTAGGTCTTTTCGGTCTTTTGGGATATCTGGTGGCTTGAATTTCATTTCTGATCAGTAATACAGACCTTTCCTTTTTTGTCAACCCCTACACCTGAATGCTTACTACTAACTAATGATTTATTTACATTTTTTTATTAGTTAAAATCATAACTATGTTCACTCTCCACTCTTCATTGAATCTATCTTTGGTATCTTATAACGGTTAAGGAAAATTTTATTGGGACTTAAATTAATTTTGTCAGTAATTCATCATTTATTGATCGTAGATAGATTAATATACAAAATAGAAATCTTCTAATTGATTAAGCTATCCTGACAAAAAAAAGTATGCAAGCTACTACACCTGTTGCATTTTCCCCAGTTTCTCAAAATTCCTCTAGTCAAGCAAAACCTAGAGTATTCTCTAAACAAAAAAAGTTTACTTATTTAGGAATAACAATTGAAAGTACAACTAAATTATTGACTAATATCCTAATCTCTGCTTGTATAACTTCAGCTTTGTTAAAGTTGTTACCTCATTACCAATCTATTCAAGAAAAACTACAAGTTATTGAATCTGAAATTGAAGCTACAACAGAGAGACTGAATAATGAGAAAGAAAATTTTAGTCGCTATTTTGATCCTAGTCAAGCTAAAACTATTATGCAAGAACAAAGTAACCGAGTAGACCCTAATCAAATACCTATAATTTGGCTAGAAAATAATGGTGTTAAACCTAATTCAGAATCTAATTCCTCTCCATAATTATCTTGGGGTGGGGAAATAATAATATAAGACTGGAAAATTGAGAAAAGCTGAATATTAGCTCAATAGTATTAGATAGCTAAATCTCAAACTTTCTAATTTCCAGTCTTATTTAATCCTCAATCCTGAGATAGAAAGAGATTGTTGATTAGGCTAAAATTTCCTGTGACTCGAATAGATAAAAATTATGAAAATTTTATCCCTATTCTCTGTTCCTACTGTCTTTGATATTCCCAATTCTAATTATTGTAGAAGAGATATTAGTTATACTAATTTTAGTGTTTCCGATTTGTACAATCAAAATTATTCTCGAAGATTAGACGTTAGCTTTCTTGTATCAAAAAGTCTATATTTGATTTTCAGTAATCTCTGCTTTAGAGAAATCTTTTGTTTTGCCCAACGGGGATTACTATAAGAGAAATTTTCAAGATTTTTCAAAATATATATATATAGCTACCAAGAATGGTAATTCTTCAAGGATTATCTCCCTTGATTTTAAGAATGGCACAATATTAGGGTGCATATAGTATAAATCATAAATATCTTTAGGGATTAAATTAATATCTGATATTTTTGTGGGAAGCCTGAATAACATCTGATCGGATACGTCATATAAATCACTTTTAATAATGTGACTTGTACCACAGTATTTATGAAATTATTTCCGCACTCCAATAAACTGATTATTCTCGGAATAACAGTATCTGCGATTCATAAAGTAACCATAAGATTGTTTATATTTTCAAATCAAGTCAGTTAAGAATTTACTTATACAGTCATCCCCATCAACCATCATAATATAAGAACATCCCAAATCCTTTGCTAAACGAATTCCTCTGATAAATTTGTGCATTTTATCTCTACGTTTTTCTACAAATGTAGTCGGAATAGGAATATCTACCTTGATATCTTGTAAATTTGAATGCTCGAAATTAATGTTCGGTTTCTCATGACAAACTACAACAACTTTGAAATTAGGATTAGTAGAATTACAAATTTATCTTGCAGTTATTTCTAATAATTGAGATATCTCTTACCAAGATTTTGATACTTTAGCACTTTTGAGTGTAACTACAAATTCTAATATTAATAATCAATCTCCTCTTTCATAATTTACCGAATTATTAATTATTAATTGTTAATTAAATAATTGTGGTTTAAAGCCTCCCCTTTTAAGGGGAAAAAAGCGGTAGTTTGCGGAGCAGTCCGTTAGGATGGGATGGCGAGGTTTCCCGCTCTTGCAGAGCCGCTAACGCTTTTCATGTCGGCTCTTAGCCGAAACGCCATATCCAATCGACCAAGAGAAGAAATGATATTTCCCAATCTTCAATTCCGTAGCGGTTTTAACCAGAGGTAATTATCAATTATCAATTATCAATTATCAATTAATGAAGTTTTATAATGTTATTTATGCATATTAATAGTAGATGGAAATAGCACTAATATACAGTGAGTAAAATCATTTATAATACACCACGACCCCTCAAATAAACTTAATCCCTGAGTTAATTAAGCTGCATTTGCTAATACAACTTGAGATGTTAGAAGCTCTACTGCTGTTTGATATTGTTTGTCAGTTTCTGTGGTAATTTCGTTAGGTAAAATAGGGTCTTGTTCAACCAAAAAATCTGGAATAATTCCCAGTTTATTAATATCTTTATGGTTTGGCGTCTCATACTTGGCTACTGTTACTGCCAACCCCGAACCATCAGACAAATCAAACAAAGATTGAATTAAGCCTTTACCAAAAGTTTTTTCACCTACCAATAAAGCACGGCCATTATCCTGAAGTGCGCCAGCAAGAATTTCACTAGCACTAGCAGTTCCCTGATTAGTTAAGACAACTAATGGCGCATTAGTTATAGCAGGACCTTCAGCAGAAAAACTACCAAGAATTCTTTGTCTATTAACGGTATAAACAATTGTACCTTCATCTAACCACAGACGCCCAATTTCTACACCAGCTTGTAATAGTCCACCTGGATTATTGCGCAAATCAAGTACATAGCCTATTGCTCCCTGTTCCTCAAAACTTTTTACAGCCTGGCTTACTTCTGTAGTAGCATTAGCATTAAATTGACTTAGACGAATATAACCAATTGGTCCTGTTTCAGGGTTAGACTTTAACTTGGCATAGACTGGGTTAATCTCTATTTGAGCCCGAATTATTTTTATGTCTTGGGGTTGGTCGCTACTTTCTTTCAAAATTGTTAGTACCACAGAAGAACCAACAGCACCCCGCATTCTATTTGCAGCTTCATCTAATGAAAATTCCGTGGTAGGATGGCCATCAATTTTGACCACGCGATCGCCTGATTGGATACCAGCAGTTTCAGCAGGAGAACCCTCCAGGGGAGAGATGACTATTAGTTCTCCTGTTTGAGAGTCTAAGGCAATTTGTAAACCCACTCCTGTTAATTCTCCAGAAGTATCAACCTGCAAATTCCGGTATTGTTGTGGTTTGAGAAGTCGCGTGAATGGGTCTTCTAGACTAGCTAACATTTCTTGAATGGTGCTGTAGGTTTCTTCTCTAGTTTTCAGGGGTTTCTTCATTAATTTTTGACGCTTAAACCACCAGTTCTGATGATTGAAAGAATCATCAACATAAGCCAAATTGACTATGCGCCAAGCTTCGCCTAATAAGCTTTGTTCTTTAGTCAATGCTGCTGCAGAGGATGTCCAAAGTCCCCAAGTCAGAATAACTGGCAATATTAATAGAAGTGCAATTTGGAAAAATCTTTTTTTCATAAAACAAAAGTATTAAATTATCAAGGATTGATAATTGGCCGATATAGTGAAGTAGTTTGATAAAATTTCTATGATAAACGAAAATTCTTTCAAATATCAAACTCTACAAAAATTGCGACCTTATATGAAATATATCTACAAATTATGTTAAATTTTTTTACTAAGGGTAGGCAAGGATAAATATTTATTTTGTTAAATAGTAGACTTGCTACTTGATTCCTTTGTCAATTGGTATGATATTTGTATTGCTGATTCAAAGGTTGATGTGAGTATCTTTTCCTAACTACCCAGAAACTTAATTCATAAATAAACAGCAATATTCATCTAGGATTTTTGGCTTCATGTTCTCAAAACAGGTAACTGATTCACCCGCTTATAAGTGGTTTGACGAACGCTTAGAAGTTCAAGCGCTCGCAGACGACATTTCTAGCAAATATGTTCCACCTCATGTAAATATTTTTTACTGCTTGGGTGGAATTACTCTAATGTGCTTCCTGATCCAGTTTGCTACTGGATTTGCCATGACTTTCTACTACAAACCAACAGTAACAGAAGCATTAGCATCAGTCCAATACATTATGACTGAAGTTAACTTCGGTTGGCTAATTCGCTCCGTCCATCGTTGGTCTGCCAGTATGATGGTGCTGATGATGATTCTTCATGTTTTCCGGGTTTACCTTACAGGTGGTTTTAAAAAGCCTCGCGAATTAACCTGGGTAACAGGGGTAGTTATGGCTGTAATTACTGTTAGCTTTGGGGTGACTGGTTATTCCTTACCTTGGGACCAAATTGGTTACTGGGCGGTAAAAATTGTGTCTGGTGTACCTGATGCAATTCCATTTGTTGGTCCATTCATTGTAGAACTAATGCGTGGTAGTACAAGTGTTGGTCAAGCAACTCTAACTCGTTTCTACAGTCTTCATACTTTTGTACTACCTTGGTTCATTGCAGTATTTATGTTATTGCACTTCTTAATGATTCGTAAGCAAGGTATCTCAGGACCTTTGTAAGTTAGGGTGTCATTAACTAGACACTAGATTTCAGGGTAAAACTGAGTTTGAAGCCTCCTCCTTCTAGTAATACTTTTGCTACGGTAAATATATTTGGTCGCTGGAGATACTTCGGAGATTCAAAATTGATGCGGGGAAAAGTGTCAGACTACTGCCAGAGTTAGCAACAGGAAAAGTCAACCTGCCGACTAACTAAGGTATGGTAGAATCTCCCGTGCTTAAGCTCGGAGAGAATATAAACTATCACGGAGAAAAGAACTGTTATGTCCACTTTGAAAAAACCGGATCTGAGCGATCCTCAATTAAGAGCTAAGTTAGCTAAAGGTATGGGTCACAACTACTATGGTGAACCTGCTTGGCCTAATGATTTGCTCTATGTATTCCCAGTAGTAATGATGGGTACATTAGCTTTGTGTGTAGGTTTAGCTGTACTAGATCCTGCTATGGTTGGTGAACCAGCAGATCCATTTGCTACTCCTCTAGAAATTTTGCCTGAGTGGTATTTCTGGCCAGTTTTCCAAATTCTGCGTACTGTACCTAATAAATTGTTGGGTATTGTGGCAATGGCTTCTATTCCTTTAGGATTAATGTTGGTTCCTTTCATTGAAAATGTCAATAAGTTCCAAAATCCTTTCCGTCGCCCAGTAGCTACTGCTGTATTCCTATTTGGTACTGCAGTTACTCTATGGTTAGGTATTGGTGCTACTTTACCAATTGATATCTCCTTAACTCTTGGTCTATTCTAAGATTTGGATATCTAAATAATACTCATAAAATTTTACACCCTGTGTAGATTTTCTTCATAAGTACATTTGTATTTGTAGAAATTCTCAGAGGGTGTAAATGTTTTTTTTAGTTCTCATGCAGTTGAGTAAATTTGAGAAATTATAGCGCTACGCGCTAGGGAATAGGGAATAGGGAATAGGGAATAGGGAATAGTAGAGTGTCAAAGAATTTCAGGATTTATATATGTCCTAACCTTAATGCGTAACGCTATATAGTAAATTTTTATTAGACTTGATGTAGTTTTCAGGGAATAGGCAATAGGGAAAATAATTGTTTGGTTATTTTGGCGAGGGGTCGATTTTTCAATAACTACAAGTTATACTGTTTCAAGGAAGTTAAAAGCGTTTAATTATGAGGTCTCCATTTCCTGCGCAAATGCTTCGCTAAAAGAATTTAAGACGCACATCCGACAGTCATATATTAATATTTTATAGGCTTAAAATTTTTTTGAAACTACAATAATTTCCTGAAATTATTTCAAAATTTATATGTGAAATAATTTCTGAGATCTTTAAAGTGAATTGCTTTGACGAGAAGAAGGACGAAAGTTTGAAAGCAACCTCTCTTCAGAGCATAGATGAAAAACGATACGGCAGTTTCAACTGCCAATAAACATTTGTTGTTGCTTAGTATATAGCTATAAGTAATGACTGATATAGCAATCCTAAATGATTTGTGATGATTTTTATAATAGTTAAGAATGATCAAAAACCTTGAAAATTATGACTCCTGACTCCTAACTCCTGACTCCTAACTACCACAAAAATATTACAATTGAAATAGGATTGCTATAACTGACAACTGAGATTAGGGGTGTTGGGAAATAAAAATAATCTAAAAATGTGGGGATAAAATTGGTTAACAAGGTTGCTCAAAAAAAAGGAAATATATTTGTTTTTCTGGAAATTTTATCTTGTGAAGGTGGGATTCAATCTTATGTAAGAGATATTTTTCAGGCTTACCAAGACTTGACAAATTCTGCAAAACCTGAAGAATTTTTTCTAGAATCAGATATATTATTACTCAGAGATGGTAAAGATTGTGAAAATTCATATCAGTCGAAGAGTCTAAATTTCTATTATTTGAAAACTAAGTCTGTTTGGTTAGGGAGATTAAGGTTAGCCACAACATTATTATGGTTTTTACTAAAAAAACAACCTAAACAGGTTTTTTGTGGTCATATTAATTTAGCTCCATTGGTTCAAATTTTGTGTGTCCCTATCGGTATTCCCTACACAGTTTTAACTTATGGTAAGGAAGTATGGGAACCACTACCAAATAAATATCAACAGGCATTAAAAAAATCAGCTAAGATTTTAACTATTAGTCGTTATAGTCGCGATCGCTGTTGTGAAAGTAACCATCTAGACCCAGAAAAGTTTCAATTGTTACCTTGTATGGTGGATGGGGATAAGTTTATTCCTGGACCGAAACCTATAGATTTGATTGAGGGTTACAATCTTCAAGGGGCAAAGGTCTTAATGACTGTAGCTAGACTTTGGTCGGGAGACCCCTATAAAGGTGTTGATGTAACAATTCGAGCGTTGCCAGCCATACTACAATCTTTCCCAGAAGTCAAGTATTTAGTAATTGGACGGGGAGATGACAAACCTCGCTTGGCAAAGTTGGCTCAAGATTTAGGAGTAGGGGAAAAAGTGGTATTTGCAGGATTTGTGCCTACAGAAGATTTAGTTAAACATTATCAGGTAGCTGATGCTTATGTGATGCCTTCTCAGGAAGGGTTTGGTATTGTTTATTTAGAAGCAATGGCTTGTGGAGTGCCAGTTTTGTCTGGAGATGCGGATGGTTCGGCGGAACCTTTACAGGATGGAAAGTTAGGATGGCGCGTACCTCACCGAGACCCAGAAGCAGTAGCTAATGCTTGTATAGAAATTTTGAAGGGAGAGGATCAAAGGTGTGATGGTCAGTGGTTACGAGAGGAAAGTTTAAAGGTTTTTGGTAGGAGAGCTTTTACCGAAATAGTAAGACAACTTTAAAATTTGTGATTAGGATAGTTTATTAATGAATAATGAATAATGAATAATTACCTCTGGTTAAAACCGACAGAATGGAGCCAAGTGCGGAAGTTTCCTATCACTTTTCTCATGCCAAGAAAATGCTCTAAACCTCTAGGGATTAATTGTCAATTATCTATTGCTAGGATAGTTTATTAATGAATAATGAATAATGAATAATTACCTCTGGTTAAAACCGACAGAATGGAGCCAAGTGCGGAAGTTTCCTATCACTTTTCTCATGCCAAGAAAATGCTCTAAACCTCTAGGGATTAATTGTCAATTATCTATTGCTAGGATAGTTTATTAATGAATAATGAATAATGAATAATTACCTCTGGTTAAAACCGACAGAATGGAGCCAAGTGCGGAAGTTTCCTATCACTTTTCTCATGCCAAGAAAATGCTCTAAACCTCTAGGGATTAATTATCAATTATCTATTGGTAAGTATTCAGCTTTTCCTGGGTCATACTATTCATTTAGCTTTTGAAAGCAATAGCTAATCTTAATTAGCTAATCACCTTTTTATTAATAAGTTTTAATTCTTCTTGGAGACTAATTATTCCGTTGGAGTGATAATTATTTAATAATTCATAGCTGGTAAGCATTCAGCTATTAGCTGTTAGCTCTCAGCAATAATACTTCATGCCTAATGAATATAAAGCTAACTTTTAACTTTTGTAGTAGGATTAAATTCTGGCTTAATAATATCCCTTAACCAAAAGGTTTAAATAAAGCTTTTATTCTATACCAAAAGCAATCACTAAATATTTAATAGAGTTTATTAAAGGAGATAATTAAGTGAATCAAGGGAACTCAAAAATATTTCAATTAACTATGTCTAGTATTGGTAACTGGCTAATTATTTTAGCTGTTGTTTGGTTACTCGGTTCTATAGGGTTGGGATGGTTGGTTAATTCTATTTTAATATTATTTGGTTTTATTTTAATTGCACCTATAATTGCATTTATTGGTTTACGTTGGTGGTTAAATCGCAATTTAATTATTGATAAGTGTCCTGTTTGTAGTTATGAATTTACTGCTTTAAATCAGACTCAATGTCAATGTCCTAGTTGTGGAGAACCACTTAAGGTTGAAGCTGGTCATTTTAGTAGGTTAACTCCTCCTGGTACTATTGATGTTTCGGCGGTGGAGGTTAATGCACGGCAAATTGAAGACTAAATATCTAAAAAATGAAATACATTCATATTAGTTTGCTCGACACCTAGATAAAATTTTTTACCTACTCGAATTTTGTGTTATGTCTACAATATTAGCAGTTAAGTCTGGCAAAATATGTAATTAATTTTGTGTACCTGTTTAGGAAAAAGTGAAAGTCAAAAAATATAGCGTTACGCGCTAGGGAATAGGGAATAGGGAACAGGGAACATTCAATAATGAATAATGAATAATTAATAATTAATAATTAATAATTAATAATTACCTCTCCTTGAAAACGGATAGGATTGACTAATCATGAAAATTTTTATTTATTATCCCCTTAAAAGAGGAGGCTTTAAACCAAAATTTTTCAGTAAACTGTAAAAGGATTTCAGTATGGAGAAATGTCCGCGCCTTTTGCTTTGACTGCTATAAAATTTGCTAATATGATTATGTATAAAAAATCTAAAAATACTTTATAAATCGGATTTAGTGTTTTCTCTAATAAATAAGTCTGTAATCAAGGGTAGATGATCTGAACCCAATTCTAAACTTAGATTAGCTCTTGTCTCAACATTTACAACTTTAATTTCTGAACTTATTAAACAATGATCTATGGGAATTTGAAAAAATCTAGATAAAATGTATAAAACCACAGAGTTATTAATTTTTTTTGCAGGCCAAGTAGGAAGAATACCAAATCCTAAACGACTATTTCTTAACTCAGTTTCCTGTTCTAATTTTTGATAGTAAGGAGACCACATGGTTGTATTCAAATCTCCCGCCATAATAACTGGATCGTTTAACTTTTGAATGTATTTGCCAAGTTCCTCTAAAATTTGATTCCGTTGTTTGAAAGTGCTTCTCTTGATAGGAATAGTGGGATGGGTTGCTATTAAATTAATGACTTTTTGATTGAGATTGAATTCAGTAATAATAGTAGGTCTGTTAGGAGCAAAAAATTTTATTGAGTAATTATTGAGAGGAAATTTGCTGTAAATGGCAACAATTCCATAGGTAGACTGAGAAACAGAATTAATTGAATTGGATAAAATATCAGATAATGTTTGTAGATTTTGAAACCATGTATTAGTAGGTTCTAAAAAAATTGCTATATCTGGATTTTCCTCTCTTACCATTCTGGTAACTTGTGAATATTGAGAGTTTCTGTCTCCGTAAAGGTTGTAAACTAAAATTCTTAAGTTAGCGGTTTCTTGACTAATACCATTTTGATAAATATACCAAGGTAAAATTGGGGTGAGGTTAATAATTGTGCAGAATATACCTATTAAAAATAATCTTTTTTTGCCTATTATGCTTAAGCAACACAACAAAATTAAGCTGATTACAAAATATTGAACTTTAAAATGAGAGATTAGCTCGAAAATAATGCCTTTTTGCCAATAACCTGTTAAGGAAAAAAGAGTGGTGATAATAATTCCTGTGGTGAATAAGTAGCTGAAGATTATTTTTAGTTTATCAAAGCAGGATATTTGCATTATCGACTCTATAAAAATACTACTTTAGATGAATAAAAAATCATGGTTATAGGCGATCGCCACTTACTAAACTAAATGAAGCAATTTTTTAGACCTAATTTAGGGTTTGCTGAAAAAAGCAGAGTGTGGGGAGTGTGGGTAAGAGGAGTTGAATTATTGTTTGGGGGTTCGATCTTCCCATACCCCCCAGCGACTCACACCTACCAAATTCGTCCCCCTCGATGGGTTTTACTGAAACACCCTAGACAATTCGGACCAATGCACTACATTTATTGTTGACAGGAATCTTTTTCACCTTGATTGAGAAGGGGCTAAAATGATAATAAATTAACATATTGGTTCATCTTTTTCTCAATAGTTCTCAGTTGTGAATCTTCTGGTAAATATTTCTGTCTATTTATTAAATCTAAAGCTCTACTAGCATAATGAATGCCATTTAGTAACACAGGTTTATCAGTCTCTGGATAATATGAATAACGAACAAATGCACGAATTGCCTTACTTCGTAGTTTTGGATCAAAAAAGCAGATTATAGGAACAAGATTCCCATATTTAATAACTTGCCATGTCTTGTAAGAGTTCAAAGAATGAATCCATCCTAAAGGATTTATTGCTGCTGCTCCGATACCACCATAGAATTCCAGCTCTATATCGCTCTCACTAAACATATTTTGACTACTCTTCATCTCACTCTTAGCCGATGTTTTTCCTTCACCACTCCCTTCACTTGAGAAGAGATTTAGCTTAGATGCAAAGGCAGATTCAAAGGATGCATAGGTTTGCGAATTAGCAGAAATCTGGGAATTTACCTCAGTTTGCGCACATATCTTACCCCCTATGGTAAACTCCAGTGGGACGAAGTAACCATATTCGTTTAAAAGATGATTTAATTCTATAAAACTAGACCACTCATCTTGATCTAAAGCATTCTCAACCTTCTTTTTGAAGTCATCCTTCAATTTAATATTGTCCAAGTCTACAGATAGAATCAATTTTGGTCTTACATATTCTGCAAGTAAATAGCTCTTATTTTTTGCATTTAGTGAGCTACTCCCAGAAGATTCAATATTTGAATTGGAATGTAAACCACCAAATAAACTGAATTCTTGGGTACTACTCCCATCTGAAACAAATTTGGCTACTGCACGACTTACAAAACTTGTTTCGACATTCACTGTGAAGAATCCAATTTTTCTAGGTACGCTCCAATTAGGATGATAAATATTATCATCCTAATTGGAGAAGTTGGAGAATCTTGAACACCTGAAGAATCTTGAGAACTATCGATATCAGGAGTCCAAACAATAGCTTCCTTGAATGCTTTTGATATGACCCAATCTTCATCCTCAGACTGAATTGTCTTAATAGTAAGAGCTTTTTCTAATTCCAATCTTTCGTACAAGTTTTTCTTTTGAGAGGGATATAAATCTTGAAAAAAATCTTTAATTAGTCCAGGTGTAAATTTTTCAACTGAAGCAGTAACTGAATCAATTGCACCTTTTGAAATTCCTTTAATTAATTCTTGTACTATAGGTGCAATTATTTCAGGAGGTATTTGTCCAAGTAATGGAGTTAATGCTTGTAGAATTTGTCCTTGAATATTTCCTGATTGAGGTTCTGGACTATTAGGCTGATCTTTTACTATTTCTGTCATTTGAGATTTTTCTCCATAATTATTCTGTCTAGAAAAATATGATGAATTTAGTTCAATTCATACTAATCATCATATTAATTAAGTCTCAAAAGTAAAATTTACTGGCAACACGACCAGTTTATTTATATTAGATTAGATGCGATGAACCTTTTCCTTTACAAGAAACTTTCACCAATTTTAATTCCCATTTGAAAAGTCACATATATCCTCGACTTTTTCATCTTCATTGAGAATAAAGAAAAGCATGTTGATAGAACCATTGGTTTTTAAATCTGATTTGTCGTTATCCTCCACTACGTTAGTAATAAGCTCATTGAAACTTTCCTTTGATTTAGGACCTTTAACAATGTAGTTACTATCATTGATACGACTGTCGACTGTTTTCCTAGAGAAGTCTCTACCTTGAAAGGAATATATACTTTTAACGTATTTCTTGAAGTCTTTATTCTTGACGTATTTACTGAGGTCTTTATTTTTGAGGTTTTTACTTTTTTTGTAGTTTACATAAGCTGGAGGGCTTCCTGGACGATACCTATAATAACCTTGGTCGTAGCCAAAAATTGGCCATGTTATAATACTAACTAAGCTGCGTTCTAAGATATTATTATTTATCTGGTTATATTGGTCTTTCAAGAAGTATTGAAAATCTTTTACTCTGATAGAACTTGCATCATTTTGGTATCGAGAGATTGGGACTGTTATTCTCTCCTCAGAACCTTCATTACCAGCGTAGAGTCTATTGACTATGTTTTTTTCCATTGTAAATATTTTCAAACCATATCCACAAGGACCTTCCGATTCAAGGGTAAAAGAAATATGCGAATTTTCGTATAAGAAGACAATATTTTCAGTGTACCATGTACGTTCTTTTGTCTGTTCAAGTTTAACTAGAATAGGCTCTTTGTCTGTACCATATTTGCTGACACCTGGTTCGTTATTCAAAGAAACCTTGACTTGTAAATAGCGATCTTTAAAAAAATCGCATTTTTTTCCTTTTAGTTTTTTTCCTTTTAGTTTTTCTTCTTCATCACTCATTGTGCTTTTTATCCTTTTTTGAATTCCTTAAACAGTAACTGAGACCAATTCAATTTATATAGTTGCACTCCCTTGTACAACTAATATTAACTCAACTTAATTCACTTACCTTATGCCTGTATGAGTAATTGGACAATGGCGGTCTAAATTATTGGGTAAAAGCTTGTCTTTGTATATACCCGAAGTGAATAATACATCTTCATTTTTCTAGATGTCAAGATGCTACATCTCAAACTTCAAATTTAGTACACAAAGAATATACAAGTGGAGGGAAAATTACCTACATATTGTGGGAAAATTACCTACATATTTTTTATCATTATTTTCCTCTGTGTAGGCAACGAACTAGGAAAATTTTGACTCGACGATAACTGAATATACTGAAAGTACTATTGTGCTACCAATTTTTAGTGGCCCCAGATTTTGTAGTAAAAATAAATATATAAAGCTGGTAAATAGTTGTGTAGGAAAATAAATTACTACAATCAAGATATTATTATAGAAAATCTCGTTAGGATTAGTGGTGGGAATAATTTATAAAGTATAAATCGTCTATAAAATTAATTTTTCCGTAGAAATTGAGTCAGGATAAATTTTCAATACTGAAGTAGCAGTCAAAGCAATTATTCTAAATTAATTTTAATTTGTTTGTCGAATAATTAAGGTTTAAATTTTATCCTTTAAAGTAGAAACATGAAAAGATTTTCCCTACCGCGTCAATCCTCTTATACCAAATTCAAAAAAGGAAGTTACATCTTAATTTGCGTTCTATTCCTAACAATAAAAAATTATAAATTCCATAAATTGTAAAAATAAAACATTTTTTATTCTTTTTTTCTTTCCCTGTTCCCTATTCCCTATTCCCTGTGTAATGACTGTAGCAATATTTTATGAAATTGGTATTACTTTTAGAGAGAGGTAATTATCAATTATTCATTATCAATTATTGAACAACCTTTATACATATTTTGATCGCGGGGTTACAAGCACTTAAAAACTATTGTGGGATAATGATTTTAAAGATTAAAGTTATCTATAAAATTAAGATTATTCATAATAGAGTGCTAAAGTTAACTGATAGGTTTATACTACCTATACCTAGAATTTTTTAATTCTTTGAAATATCTCAATTTTAATTCCTCCTTGAAAACTAATGAAGCTGTTAACGTAGTTTCTCTACAAGAGGCTAGCTGAATGCTGACAGCTAAATGTTTACTATAGCAATACTACGCAATACTAAATGATTTATGAAAATTTTTATAACAGTTAATATTAACAGAAAATCTTGAAAATTATGACTCCTGACTCCTAACTCCTAACTACCACCAAAATATTACAACTGAAATAGGATTACTATCTGTGACAAAAATATTAAAATAATCCGCAGAGTTTCAATATCTTAATTTTAATTATTAAAATATATACTGTCAGTTTTCTAAGTTAGGATTTAAAACTAATGACACGTTTAGCATTACTCAGCACATCTGATAAAACAGGTCTAATCGATCTAGCAAAAAGTCTAGTTACAGAATTTGACTATGAAATAATTAGTAGTGGCGGTACTGCTAAAACTCTCAAAGATGCCGGAATTTCTGTGACAAAAGTATCTGACTATACGGGATTTCCAGAAATTTTAGGAGGTAGGGTTAAAACATTACATCCTCGCATTCATGGAGGTATTTTAGCAAGAAAAGATTTACCTCAAGATATTGAAGAATTAAATGCTAATAACATTCGACCTATTGACCTAGTTGTAGTTAATTTATACCCCTTTGAACAAACAATTTCTCAACCAGGAGTTACCCTAGCAGAAGCAATTGAAAAAATTGATATTGGCGGACCTGCAATGTTAAGAGCATCAGCTAAAAATTTTGCTCATCTGACAGTTTTATGTAACCCTTCTCAATACAATTCTTATTTGGAAGAGCTGCGGAAAAATGGAGGAGAAGCATCCTTAGAATTTCGTCAAAAATCTGCATTAGCAGGATTTCAACATACAGCAACTTATGACCGGGCGATCGCTACTTATTTACAAGAGCAACAAACAACTTCTGAGTCAGAAAAATCTGAAAAAGAAACATTTTTCCTCTCCGGCAAAAAAATAAATACTTTGCGTTATGGAGAAAATCCTCATCAATCTGCGACTTGGTATCAGAGCGGAATTAATCCTAGTGGTTGGGCGACAAGTAAAATTCTTCAAGGTAAGGAATTAAGCTATAACAATTTAGTAGATTTAGAGGCAGCAAGAAGGATTATTACAGAATTTTCTGATGCTCCGACTGTGGCAATTCTTAAACATACAAATCCTTGTGGAGTTGCAGTGGATCAGACTCTTTTAGAAGCTTATGAAGCAGCTCTTGCTGGAGATTCGGTTTCTGCTTTTGGCGGAATTGTTGCTTTAAATAAATCTATTGATGCGGCGACTGCTACGGCAATGACTAAGACATTTTTGGAATGTGTAGTTGCTCCTGGATGCGAACCTGAAGCGGAAGAAATTTTTCAGAAAAAATCTAAATTAAGAGTATTAATTTCAGCAGATTTAAACCAGGGCGAACCGGAAACTATAAAAGTAATTGCTGGCGGTTTTTTAGTACAAGATGCTGATGATGCGGTAGATAATTATAGTGATTGGAAAATCGTTACAGAAAAACAACCGACTTCTGAACAAATGGAAGAATTAATGTTTGCTTGGAAGGTGGTAAAGCACGTTAAGTCTAATGCAATTGTTGTCACAAAAAATCGCGCTACTGTTGGTATTGGTGCGGGTCAAATGAATCGAGTCGGGGCAGTAAAAATAGCTTTGGAGCAAGCAGGAGAAAAAGCTGTTGGGGGAGTATTAGCTAGTGACGCTTTTTTCCCTTTTGATGATTCAGTAAAAACAGCAGCAGCAGCAGGAATAACTGCAATTATTCAACCAGGTGGTAGTCTGAGAGATAAAGATTCTATTGCTGCTGCAAATGAATTAGGTTTGGTAATGATACTCACTGGAATGCGTCACTTTTTACATTAGAAAAAGTCTGGTTTGGGAGATTACTCTCAATTTGACTTCCAGAAATTTTTGCTAGTCAAGCAGTCAGTGAAAATTCAGATAATTTCTCTGACTCTTCGCTTTAGAAATGCCTTGGCAAAATATAGTCTACTCAGAAATTTTTACAGGAGAAAAAGTCTGGTTTGGGAGATTACTCTCAATTTGACTTCCAGAAATTTTTGCT
>NZ_JBNHEP010000231.1:17692-29782 GCF_050015995.1 Dapis brunnea BLCC-M229
TATGGGAGGCGACTCTCGATTTGACTTTCAGAAATTTTTGCTAGTGGAGGAGTCAGTAAAAATTCAGATAATCTCTCTGACTCTTAGCTCTAGAAATGCCTTGGCAAAATATAGTCTACTCAAAATTTTTCACAGGAGAAAAAGTTGGATATGGGAGGCGACTCTCGATTTGACTTTCAGAAATTTTTGCTAGTGGAGGAGTCAATGAAAATTCAGATAATCTCTCTGACTTTTAGCTCTAGAAATGCCTTGGCAAAATATAGTCTACTCACAAATTTTCAGATGAGAAAAAATCGGATTTGGTTGGGTAGTCTCTATTTGACTTTCGGAAATTTGTAGTAAGGCAAAATATAGTCTACTCAGAATTTTTGAGATGAGAAAAAAGTCGGATGTGGGAGGTTACTATAAATTTGACTTTCGGAAATTTTTAGTAGTGGAAAACTCAGTAAAAATTCATATATATAATATGTCTGACTCTTAGCTCTAGAAGTGGCAAGGCAAAATATTGCCTACTCACAAATTTTCAGATGAGAAAAAATCGGATATGGGAGCTTACTCTAAATTTGACTTTGGGGAATTTTTGCTAGTTAAGCAGTTATCTACAATTAAATATAATGTGTCTGACTCTTAGATCTAGAAGTAGCAAGGCAAAATATTGCCTACTCAGAACTTTTGAGATGAGAAAAAATTGGATATGGGAGATTAATCTAAATTTGACTTTCGGAAATTTTTAGTAGTTAAGTTGTGAGGAACTATTCATATAATCTGTCTGACTTTTAACTCTAGAAGTGGCAAGACAAAATATAGTCTACTGAGAAATTTAATTATATTTTTCAACACGCATTTTCAAGGAAAAAGTATTGAGTATACCAGTAAAAATCTGTATAAGTATAGTATGTAAAGGCTTTGAAGCATTACCAACTATTAACCAACTTAAGACGTTGATTATTTGGCAAAAATTATGACCGTTACTCCACCACAAAACGTACCCCAAGAAGTAAAAATTCAACTCCTATTAACAGGAGGGCATCAATATACTATTTATCTTAAATCTGATGCACCCTTACTCCAACTTTTAGCCAAAACATTATTATTTAAACATCAAAAAACTGAAAATTCTAGCCTATTTCAAATTCCTCTAGCAGAAGGTCATTCCGCTTTATGTTTTCCCAGCGAACATTTAGTAGGAATGGTAACCGAACCACCAATTTATTTGCAGCACTTACAACCACAAGATAGTAAATCTAATATTAAAACTTATACTCCTCCTACTTCTACAACAGATAACTTAGAATCTCGTTATTTAGTTATAGAAAATTTATTCACAAATTTAGAAACTCAACAATTATTAAACTATATATGGCAAAGGAAATCAGATTTTGTACCAACTACAACATCAACTAAAGCTGAAAATTATCGTCGTTCTTTAGTATTGCACTCTTTCCCAAAATTCCGAGAATTGATAGTCAAGAGAATTAAAGAAATTTTTCCTGATGTATTAAACAAATTAAGCATTCCTGCATTTTCAATTGCCGAAATTGAAAGTCAGTTAACAGCTCATAACGATAATAACTTCTATAAAATTCATAATGATAATGGTTCTCCTGATACTGCAACTAGAGTTCTTACTTATGTTTACTATTTTTATCGAGAACCTAAAGCATTTACAGGAGGTGATTTAATAATTTACGATAGTCAAATTCAAGGAAAACACTATGTCAAAGCCGAAACTTTTAAAACTATAGAACCTACAAATAATAGTATCGTATTTTTCTTGAGTCGTTATATGCACGAAGTTTTGCCAGTAGCTTGTCCTTCTCAAGCTTTTGCAGATAGTCGCTTTACTATTAATGGTTGGATACGGAGAAATAATTAATAATGAATAATTAATAATTACAGCTCCCTTCTCTATAATTCCCATTTCTCCTGATTCCTACCCTTACCAACGGACTTTTTCGGTAAACCCTAATTGGTGTTAATTATTCTTGCTATTTACTTCTCCCCCGCTCCCCCAATTCCCTACTCAAGAAAGTGTACGTTTATTAAATTGGTGTAATTATGCTGAGTCACAAATATAAGCAAAATCTAGTTAAATCAAAATGTGTGAAAATTGATAATTTTTTAACTCAGGCAGAAAATAAAAAAATTCTCGAATCTGTGATTAAACTAGAAGCATATTTTCAAAAAAGTACTACTAGCTTAAACTTAAGTGACCCTAACTTTCGCAAATCAACAGTATTACATTTAGCACCTATTTCTAAAACTAGAATTAGTCAACGAATTAAATTAATTTTACCTCAAGTTTTAGTTAAACTTGGTCATCAAGAATTTCCCATCGCTCAAATAGAAGCACAAGTAACAGCTCATAATCATGGTCATTATTATCAGACACATAATGATAATGGAACGCCAGAAGTTGCTAAAAGAGAAATTACCTACGTTTACTATTTTTATCAACAACCCAAACAATTTTCTGGCGGAGAATTAATTCTATATGATGAAAAAATGGATAATAATTACTATAAGCAGGCAAATTCATTTAAGAAAATTGCACCTAAAAATAACAGTATTATTTTCTTTCTTAGTCGTTACTGGCACGAAGTTTTACCAGTAAATTGCCCTTCTAAAAATTTTGCAGATAGTCGCTTTACTATTAATGGTTGGCTATGGAAAAATAATTAATAATTAATAATTACGGCTCCCTCCTCTATGATTCCCATTTATCCTGACTCCTACCCTTACCAACGGACTTTTTCGGTAAACCCTAATTAGTGTTAATTATTCTTGCTATTTACTTCAAATTTTGCAGATAGTCGCTTTACTATTAATGGTTTGCTATGGAGAAATAATTAATAATGAATAATGAATAATTAGGGTTTGCTCAAAAAAGCAGAGTGTGGAAAGACAGGGAAATCGGACTTGGTATCAATATTATGCTAAAATTCTATTTCCTTACTTGAGCAATTATCAGATTATGACAAATAGACTTTCACGAGCAAAATTTTTCAGTTTGTCTAGTAAACCGAGTATTTCAATGCAGATGATGTGGGTAGGTTTAACAATTACAATTTTGTTTATATTAATTGCCGTTTTTTCCCCACTATTAGAAAATTTAGGCTTACTCCAAGACCCTCAAGAATTTCTCAGTAACCCCATACATCAAGCACCTTCTTTTGAACATTGGTTTGGCACAAGTCGTCAAGGTTATGATGTATTTTCAAGAACTTTATTCGGCGCACAAGTTGCTTGGCAAGTTGTAATTTTAGCCACAGCATTAAGTTTAATTATTGGTGTGCCATTAGGAATGATAAGTGGTTATCTTGGAGGTAGAGTTGATAAAATTTTAATATTTTTTATGGATACTGTTTATACTTTGCCTGGATTATTACTTTCGATAACTTTAGCTTTTGTCGTGGGAAAAGGAATATTAAATGCTGCGATCGCTTTGAGTATTGCTTATATTCCACAGTATTATCGAGTAGTTCGTAACCATACAGTTAGTGTCAAAACGGAACTTTTTATTGAAGCGGCAAGAGCGATGGGTGCTAATACTTGGAGAGTGTTGACTCGTTATTTATTTTTAAATGTTATTCAGAGTGTTCCTGTGTTGTTTACTCTTAATGCTGCAGATGCAGTTTTAGTATTAGGAGGATTGGGATTTTTAGGATTAGGATTACCTTCTGAAACTGCTGAATGGGGAAATGATTTAAGGTTAGCTTTAGATGCTTTACCAACAGGTATTTGGTGGACTGCTTTTTTTCCTGGTTTTACTTTAACTTTAATGGTGGTTGGATTATCTTTATTAGGGGAAGGATTGAATGAATTTGTTAATCCTAAATTTAGAAATCAGTAGACAACTCTTGCATCAGTTATCAGGTGTATATTGCGGGTTTTTAACTGTTGCCTATAATCTGGTATTACCTATAATAATCTTCAATTATATATTTTATGCTACCAGGATTCAAAACTGAGTTGCAACCAAATAATCAACAAAAAACCATTATGGCTAAACACGCACTTTGTTCCACGTCACGCTTGGAATAGGGGATTATGGCTGACTAGAAACATTCTTAATTCCCTATTCTAATAATCCTGATAGTAAAATTAAATTTCCTACTGAATTTGATTGGCATAAGCTTTTGAAGCCAAATAATTATACCAATTTCATAAAATATTGCTACAGTCACGATACAGGGAACACTTAACTGGGAAAGAAAAACATAATAAAAAAGAGGAAAAAATGTTTAATTTTTAGAATTTATGGAATTTATGGAATTTATATATTTTTTATTGTAGTAATAAATCATAAATTAAGATGTAAATCCCTTTTTTGAATTTGGTATTAGACACACATTGGACAGATATTAAGAAATAATGTTTGATAGCGTGGCATATGCTCGCGACAAATGGCTAAAACCTGGTGGGTTAATGTTCCCGAATCGTGCTACCATTCTGCTAGGATTGTACACGCCAGGGAACGATGGCGATCGCGCTGATGTTTTCAGGACAAAGCTAGAAAAAGAGATCGCAGAGTGGAACGAAACGGTAACCTTACTTCAGGGTCTTGATGTGGACTACTCCGGTTTCACAGATGAACTGGTGCAGGACTTGTCAGACTACTTTTTAAAAAATAGTATCCGCGTCAACTACTTATCCCCAGACAATCTCGCCTCCCAGCCACAGAAAGTGCTTGAGTTTGACTGTGCCACTGTCGATCCGACCGCACTTGTCCAGTTCAGTCAGGATTTCGAGTACTCGATTAGCAAACACGCTGAAATTAAAGGATTTCTCGGCTGGTTCACCACAGATTTTCCCAACGGAGTCGTTCTGGACACAGGAGTTGGGGAAACTTACAATCACTGGGGACAGCTACTATATCCGCTTCAAGAGAGCTTAAAAGTTGTACCAGGCGATCGGGTGGTGGGAACAATTACTGTTAGTCGAGATCCCGATGAGCCTAGATTTAACGTAGTTGAGTTCAAATACCAAGTTGGCATGGGATCAGAAAAGACGGCGGTCGTCAATATGGGTAATGTACAACACCTAGATGAGTGGTCGAAAACCTTTTTACATTAATACTGAACAGTGAAGCCCAAATTAGCGGGCTTCTGGAAAAAGTTTACTGAGTCTTAATGCCCTGTTTGCTTAATGTGGTTAAGTATATGCCAAATAAAATAATAAACAATGACAGCCAGTTCAGCAAATTTAAGGTTTCTGAGAAGATTACCCAAGCAAGGATACCAGTAACAATTGGATTAAGCAAGAGGATGGTCGCGATTAATCCTGAAGATAACCATTTGAGGCTATAAGCCATCAAAGTTTGATTTAAAATTACGGTGATACCCAGAATAATTACGGTTAGCCATCCTCCCCAATAATGGGGAAAGAGGTCGTCGCCAGTTAGCCAGAGAATTGGCAAGAGAAAAAGAGTTCCCAGCAGACACTGCACAATCGTTATCACTATAATACTCAACTGGGTTCGCAGTTTTTCCATCACCACTAGATTTCCAGCCCAGAAAACAGCAGAAAGTAAAGCCACTCCGTCACCTGATAGTTTTTCAATGGTGATGGATAAGTCATTAGCTGCCAGGGTGATGGAACCCGTAATAGCGATCGCCATTCCGATCAGAAATGGGCGATCAAACTTTTGACCAAATAAACTCCATCCCACCAAAGTAATAAATAGTGGGGTGACACTGTGCAGGACTTCTGAGTTAGCAACGCTGGTTTGAGTCAGAGAGAAAGCCCAAAGTAATTGGAAACCCACAAAAGATATTGCCAAAATTAGCGACAATAGAAGGCTATGGGTATCGGGAAAAAGTTTGATATCAGATGAGTTTGGAAGCGTTCCCGTAGCGAATTCTCCCGAGTATCGCTGCTTTAGGAACAATAGACCATTCCATAATCCTAAAATTGCCGTCGCGATCCAAAGGCGATTAAATATCGTGGCATTAGAGGTGATAGAACCTTCGCTAATTCGGAACAAAATCGGAATGAAAGCAGTTATAAATAGAGTCGTTAATATGGCAATATAAGCCTTTTTGACTTCGACTGGGAAAAAGTTTGACTCCGGTAATTCCAATTGCTCTGTCATTGTATTTCTAAAAAAATAGTAGCAGCGAGCTTAATTTTAAAGCATTAATTAATATTTTTGCATAAAAATCAATAAATATTTATGCAAAATCAATAGTTTTGTTAATTAGTTAGTATTAGGTGGTAAGTATTAGGCAACTTTTTTTTACCAAAAAATAAGGTCTAAAGCCTCCCCTTTTAAGGGGATGAAAAAAATCAATTTCTGTATTTCAAGCCTCTGGGTTTAGCCAAAGGTACTGATAACTGATAACTGATAACTGATAACTGAAATGACCTACAACCTACCACCTAGAGCCTTTTTAAACACTCAGCAATTACCATCTACCAAAACTACCCCAAAAAGCACCAGAAATTATTCCCCAAATTGCCCCAATACCTGCACCAATAATTACTCCTCTCAGCAAAGTAACTTGACCACTAATTCCTATATTTAAAAACAAATCATCACCAATAGTTATAGATAAAATCGCTCCCATAATTCCCCAAGCGATCGCTGTCAAAAAACAACCCCAAATTGCCCCAACAATTGCACCTCTTATCCCAATTAATTCTAATGCTAAAGGTAAAGGAGGAGCCATAATTAATCCACCAAATATAATTCCTGATATTGTTCCACCAATAGCACCATTACCACCACCAAAAATCAAAGTAACTATTAATAATTGAGGTAATTTATCACCACTAATATCAATATTTGGTTGACTCCAAAACAGTAAGCAAATTGTAGCAACTATACCTATAATTGTACCGAAAAACGACCCCCAAATTGCACCTAAAATTGCTCCAGACTTACCCCAAATTCTCACACCTCCCAAAAACATAGGAGGTTTAAATAAACTCCAAACTAAACCAAAACTTCCTCCCAAAAATGCTCCTGATAAATAAGCTTTACCAAAATTAGCATCCCGATTTAATATTGCTAACATTAATCCTCCAATAGCACTGCCTAGAAAAAAACCACCAATAATTCCAGCTATTATATAATTTTTACTAGATTCATCTTGTCTAGCCATTAATGATTTCCAAATCAGACTGATAATTGTACACCACAAAACACCCATTAATAATGCACTTACAATAGTGACTAAATTTTGATTAATTCCGATAAATAAACCAGCTAAAGCAGCACAAAATAAAATACCCCAAAGAGTGCCAATAATCATGCTCCAAATTATTTTATTAACCATATTAATTTGACTATTAAGTATTTTTTTTGAAGAATGTTCTCATTTATAAGTTTAGGTTTAATTAATCAGAATATAGGTAAGTCACAGGTTAAAAAATTTACCTTTAATGAATAATTCCTTCCTATTTATTAAGTGCAGCTTGATAAATAAATGGTATTAGTAGTTAGAAAAAACTACTCGAAACCCTAAAAAATTATCTTTACTATCAGGAATTAAAGCATAACGAGAGGCGCTACGACAACGCCTTGCACCAATATTCCAAGAACCCCCCCTTAAAACTTTATATAAACTATTTGATTCAGATTTCCAAATCCTGCCATCTGATGGTGCAAAATTATAATTACTATGCCAGTCATCAGCACACCATTCCCAAACATTTCCGTGCAGATCATATAAACCAAAAGCATTGCCTGGGAAGCTACCAACTTGTGTGGTTTGACGACGCCATACTCCTCTAGAAATTTCTCCATAATTAGAATTTCCATTATAATTAGCTAGATTAGTTGTAATTGTTTCACCAAAATAAAAAGGAGTAGTTGTATTTGCACGACAAGCATATTCCCATTCAGCTTCACTAGGTAAACGATAGTTTTTAGCTGTTTTTTGAGAAATTCTGGCACAAAATTCATTAGCTTCGTACCATGATATGCTTTCTACTGGTAAATATTCGCCTTTAAATTTGGATATATTAGGATTTAAAGGTATATTTATTTGGGGAAATTTTGATGCTACAATTTGCCATTGTGCTTGAGTTATCGGATATTTACTCATAAAAAATAAGGCAATAGTAACTTGATGTTGAGGTCCTTCATTTGGCAATCTTTTACCCTCCGTTTTGGGAGAACCCATCCGAAAAGTACCGCTGGGAATTGATACCATTTCTATAAATATTTCACTATCTAAATATTCTTTGATAAAAGACACCTTTAGACGTTGCCTTTCAGTTTTATTACCTCTCAGATCGACTTTTAAGGTTTCAAATTCGAAAGCATTGTTTGAGGTATTACTAATATTTGATTTTTTTTGACTAGCACGATTTTTGTACAAAAATAAGCTGCAACTTAAACTAAGTCCTGCTATACCTAAAAAATTTATAAAATTTCGACGATTGCTCATAGTACCATTTTATTGATTTCTGGATAACTAAAAAATAAATAGCTTGAACTATAGAGAGTATCTTTCAACAATTAATAATTAATTATTACTTCTCCTTGAAAACGGATAGGATTGACTAATCATGAAAATTTTTTCTTCTCAAGGGGAAATTGGATATGGCGTTTTCGCCTAAGAGCCAACATGAAACGCTGCGCGACTTGAATTGCTAAGTGGCTCTGAAAGAGCAGGAGACCTCGCCATCCCATCCTAGGTCATGTTCCGCAAACAACCGCTTGTTTCTCCTTTAAAAGAGAGGCTTTAAACCTTAATTATTCTGTAATTATTAACTTTAACCAGTTAACCTGTATTAATACAAAGATGATATTATAGTTAAAATTTAGTTTATTATATTTTATGCCAAATCAAGAAGCACCTGAAATTATTAAACAACGTCTGCTATATAAAGGTAGAAAATTTAACTTCGACGTTAACCATCTACGTCTACCTAATGGAGTTGAAGGAGACTGGGAATGTATTCGTCATCCTGGAGGTGCTTTATGTATTCCTGTTACTTCAGATGGAAAATTAGTTTTAGTAAAACAATATAGATTTGCCATTCAAGGTAGGATTTTAGAATTTCCAGCAGGTACGATAGAAGAAAATGAAAATCCTGCTGATACTGTCAAACGAGAAATAGAAGAAGAAACAGGTTATCGAGCAAATAAATGGCAAAAGTTAGGAGAATTTCCCCTTGCTCCTGGATACTCAGATGAATTTATTTATGCTTTTTTGGCAGAAGATTTGGAGAAATTAGAAAATCCTCCGGCACAAGATATTGATGAAGATATGGAAACAGTTTTAATGACTCCTCAAGAATTAGAAAAAGCTATCTTAGAGGGAGAATTTGTAGATGCTAAATCTATCTGTAGTTTATTTTTGGCCAAACCATTTTTATCAGGAATCTAGAAGTAATAATTCAGTAGTCAGAATTAATAAAGTAGGAGATGGTAATTTTTTTTTACTCTTATTAAGGGTACATAATATTATTGCTCGACTAAGAGTGTAGTATTAATTCCTGAAAATTTCTATTAAAACAAAAAAATATTTTCCCTAGAGTAAATTAACCCAGTAATTTCAAATTCAAAAAAGATAGTTACAGCAAAAAAGGAATTTGTTCAGTACGGAGTAACTATCGAATTTAATTTTCCCTATTGCTACCTAAAATCTCCCCTACTCACTAAAAAAAGTTAATGCAACAGTATTTGTTGAAACTGATAAGTAGGTAATTCAATAATTAATTATTAATTATTAATTATTACCTCTCCTTGAAAACGGATAGGATTGACTCAAAGGAAAAATTTTTCTCTCTTGGTCGATTGGATATGGCGAGGAGACCTCGCCATCCCATCCTGACGGAATGCTCCGCAAACGACCGCTTGTTTCTCCTTTAAAGCAGAGGTTTTAAACCTTAATTTTTTGGTAAAATTAAATAGAAAATTATTTTTAACAGAAAACAGGGATGAAATAATTTCTCTCACCTTACCCGAAATCTTAGCTCTTGGTTTTATATTTTTTTAAACTCACTTCATAAGAGAGTATTTTTAAACAAAATATTAAAGCTGGAACTGATGGGATAAATTTAAATTCATAGCTAATAGTATAGGATTAAGCATTTAGCATTCAGTTACCCTCCCGGGTCGGAACTGTTTTTTTCATGTCGCGTAGCAAAACAACTAAAGTAAAAACTATTGGCTGTAAAGGATTTCAATTTTATCAATGTCTTAACACTTTTTTGTAGTGCTATAAAAGTCTTAAATATTCAAGAAGTAGCTATATTTTAGTCAAGATTTTCGGATTATTTTTATGGTAGTCAATATAGCAATCAGCGCATTGGTTGTGAAAATTTTTATAACAGTTAATTTTAACTGAAAATATTTTAAATTATGACTCCTAAGTACCACGAAAATATTACAACTGAAATAGGATTGTTATAGTTGTGTATTTTTGCCTCCTCTCCATTCCCTACTCGCTCCTCCCTACTTCCTTTTTTACAAAAATGAAAACTGTAATAGCTAAATTAGAAAAAATTAATTGGCACTCATGTCAGATAAAAATCAAAATGATAGGTAACTTAGAATTACTCTAAACCCAGTCATTAAAGTTAATGGTAAACTAAAACAAAATGTCTCACTTAATCCTATTTTGGCATCGGCGCGATCTACGCATTTCAGATAATATCGGACTAATACAAGCATCTCAAGAAACTCAAACAGTAGTAGGCATATTTTGTCTTGATGAAAATATACTCAAACGAGACGATATTGCCCCGGCAAGAATTACTTATATGATTGGTTGTTTACAACATTTACAAAAACGCTATAAACAAATAGGAAGTCAACTATTAATAATCTCAGGAAAACCTACAGAAGCTATACCAAAATTAGCAACTTTTTTAGAGGCAAAAGCAGTATATTGGAACCTAGATGTTGAACCTTATAGTAAGGAACGCGATCGCCAAGTTCAAAAAAACTTAGAAACTGCAAATATTCAAGTAAAAACTTTTTGGGATCAACTTCTTCATTCGCCAGAAGAAATATTTACTGGAACAAAAAAACCTTACAGTGTCTACACTCCTTTCTGGAAAAATTGGCATAGCAAAAAAAAATCTAACCCACTCAATACTCCTTTACTCAAAGGATTAACTGAAGAGCAACTTCAACAGACAAAACAAATAGGAGTAATTGACTTACCTATTGCTAAACAATTAGGATTTAATTGGGAAAATAAACTCATTCTTGAACCAGGAGAAACAGCAGCATTAGAAAAATTAGAAACATTTTCTAATGGTGCTATATCTTCATATCAAGAACAGCGAAACTTCCCTAGTATTGATGGAACATCTCAACTAAGTGCCGCTCTAAAATTTGGTACTATTGGTATTCGGACAGTTTGGGCAAAAACTCAAGAATTAATAGAAAATTGTTCTAGCGATGAAGCATTTGAAAATATAGAAACCTGGCAAAAAGAAATAGCATGGCGCGAATTTTATCAATATGTTATGCACCATTATCCAGAACTAGAAACAGGTCCTTACCGAGAACATTGGAAAAATTTTCCTTGGGAGAATAATGAAGCATATTTTCAAGCTTGGTGCGAAGGCAAAACAGGTTATCCTATTATTGATGCTGCTATGCGTCAGTTAAATGAAACAGGTTGGATGCACAACCGTTGTCGGATGATAGTCGCCAGTTTTTTGACCAAAGATTTAATTATTAACTGGCAGTGGGGCGAAAAATATTTTATGCAGAAATTAATAGATGGAGACCTTTCTGCTAATAATGGTGGTTGGCAATGGAGTGCTTCCAGTGGAATGGACCCAAAACCTTTGAGAATATTTAACCCCACATCTCAGACACAAAAATATGACCCAGAAGCAGAATATATTCGGCAGTGGGTTTCAGAGTTAGGTCGTGTAGATACAGAATATTTAGTTACTGGTAAAATTCCAGCGGATGAAAGAGAAGGTGTAGGTTATCCTGCGCCTATTGTTGACCATAAAAAAAGACAACGATTATTTAAATCTCTTTATCAGGAACAGAAAAATTAGTTGAGCAGTTATATCTTCTCACTGAGAATATCTCCCTGAAAAATTTTCACTTGTGGATGAAGTCAAATATTGGTGAGAAACATTTTGAAAGGTATTTTCTTTCTTATC